>CAXGCE010000128.1:0-5955 GCA_964007795.1 uncultured Alphaproteobacteria bacterium
CGCTATTCAAAAACAATTAGCAATGTAGGGTGTATTCAGATTCGCTACTATGGTGGCACATCATAAACTCCGGTTCAAATAGTCGTAGTAATCTCGATTTTGATGATTGTCATTTGACCGGATGGACAATCTTTGGTCTGTTGCTGTTATGATCAGCCCCGGTCCTCGAAACTTGATTACCGATGTCGACGGTATCACGGTTGGCAATGCCCACGATGAAAGCGCTCGCAGCGGGGTCACCGTAATTTTGCCTGAAAATGGGGCCACGGCTTCTGGCGAAGTGCGAGGCGCGGCTCCGGGCACTCGCGAGACGGATTTGCTGGATCCCACCTGCATGATTGAGAGTATTGATGCCATATGTCTGTCCGGCGGCTCTGTGCACGGCCTGGCATCAGGCGAGGCGGTGGTGTCATGGATGTATGACGAGGATCGCGGTTTTTCCCTTGGTGCCTGGCGCCTGCCTATCGTGCCTGCCGCCATCATCAATGATTTGGGTATGGGCGGCACCAAGGAGTGGGGTGACTCCCCCGACTACAGTGCCCTGGCTCGGGCCGCCTGCGAGAATGCAGGCCTGGATTTCACCTTAGGTAATGTCGGAGCCGGGGTGGGTGCCTCGGCGGGCCGCCTAAAGGCCGGCTTGGGCAGCGCTTCGGTCGTCAATGAGGACGGTCTTCAGGTAGCTGCTCTGGTGGTGACCAATCCGTTTGGCGCGGCGGTCATGCCGGGCACTGGAGCATTATGGTCTTGGGCTATGGAGCAGGGAGGAGAGATGGGTGGCCAGCATCCACCGTGTGCAACCCCGGATCTGGAAGTAGGATTATCACTGGAAGGACGAAGCGGCGAGAATACTACTTTGGCCGTGGTGGCAACAAACGCGGCCTTGAACAAAGCGCAACTCAAACGCATGGCCATGATGGCCCACGACGGCATGGCACGGGGCATAAGGCCGATCCATACACCGTTCGATGGCGACGTAGTGTTTGCTCTTTCAACGAAACAACATGCCGCTGGAGACCTTGGCCTCTTCAGCCATGTGCAAATTAGTGATATCCACGCCGTAGCGCAGATTGGCGCTCTGGCCGCGGATTGTTTGACCCGTGCCATCGGGCGGTCTGTTTTTGAGGCCGAACCTCTGGGCGATTATCCCAGCTATCGGCAAAGCCACCCAGATGCCTTTGCCGATGACGCAGACCTGGGGTAGGGTTGCGGTCTAAGGTTTGCAAAATAACGATATTTTCACAGGATGGAAGACAATGACTATAGCTAAGAAACTTGGCTACACACTGGCTATCGCTGCCGTATCTTCGCTACCGTTCGGCGCACAGGCTATGAAAAATTCGATCAACATAGCCATGACTTTGGAGCCCCCGGGCCTTGATCCGCGCGCAAATGCTGCCGCCGCAATTGGCCAGATCGCGTTGTATAATATCTACGAGAACTTGGTGCATATTAATCAGGATGCCACGTTCAGCCCTATGCTGGCAAAAAGCTGGTCGGTCTCGGCTGATGGCTTGGTCTATACCTTTAACCTGCTGAAGGGCGTGAAATTTCATGACGGCTCGGACTTTACTTCAGCTGATGTGAAATACACATTTGAAGGTAATGCGGCTGAGAATAGTAAGAACAAGCGAAAAAAGCGCTTCGTTAACATGGCAAAAATTGAGACGCCGGGTGATCACACCGTGCGCATTACTCTCAAGGCAGCACGGCCAATGTTTCTGTTCCAGATGGGTGAAAGTACGGCCGTCATTGTCGACAAGAAATCTGCCGCGACCAATGCCACTAAACCTATTGGCACGGGGCCGTTCAAGTTCGTCTCTTGGGTCAAGGGCGATAGTGTGGTCATGGAAAAGAATCCAAATTATCGCGACGCGTCATCGGTTAAATTGCAAAAGGTCAAATTCCGCTTCATTAATGACCAGGCGGCACAGATCGCAGCCATGATGTCTGGCGATCTGGACCTGATCCCCTTCTCCCGCGCCGCGCAAAGCCTCGGGCCCTTGAAAGCCGATCCAAATTTCGCTGTGACCTTCGGCACCACGGAAGGCGAGACCATTTTGTCCACTAACAACAAGCATCCTGCGCTGTCCAAATTAAAGGTGCGGCAGGCTATCGCCCACGCCATTGACCGGAAGGAAATTATCGATGGCGCCATGTTCGGCGCGGGCACGCCCATCGGCAGCCATTTCGCGCCGCACAATCCGGACTACCTGGATCTGACGGGCACCTATCCATTGGATCGCAATAAATCTAAAATGCTTTTGAAAGAAGCCGGATATCCAAATGGTCTGGCACTGTCACTAAAGCTGCCGCCTACGGGGTATGCCCGCGACGGCGGACAGATCGTGGCACAACAATTGAACAAGGCTGGCTTCAAGATCACCATCGAGAATGTGGAATGGCCAGTCTGGTTGAAACAGGTCTACAAGCAAAAGACTTATGACCTATCGATTGTCTCTCATGTGGAACCAATGGATATTGGCATTTATGCCCGGCCTGGATATTACTTCCAGTATGACAACAAGGAATTTCGGGACATCATGTCAAAGGCTGATGGTGCCCGGGACCCGGCCATGCGTTCAAAATATTTGAAAATGGCACAGAAGAAATTGGCCATGGATGCAGTGAACGGCTATCTGTTCCAGCTGGCCAAGACGACGGTACGGAATAAGAATTTGATGGGTGTTTGGACATCCTCGCCAATGTTTGTCAACGATATGCGTTCGGTATATTGGAAATAGGCTTGGCCCAAGCGACAATCCCTACTGGCGGCGGTTCTATGGAACCGCCGCCGTTTTTCTGCCTCTTATTAAGAGACAAATTGCCTCGAAATTAAAGCCGCAAAGGCTTTAAGCGCCAATAGGCGCGGCCCAGGGGCGGGAGTCGTGGCCAGGTACATAGGCAAAGTTCGTTTGCCCTGGGTTGCGGTTGATCAGGGGCCGAGCATAGAGTGGGTGGGTCATGGAACGGATTTCATGCTCAATAGTAAATAGTCTTTTTCCGCTGTCTGGATTGACAATATCCTGAAAACGGTATTGGTGTTGGTCGCTTTCCTCGGTGATCAAGCCACGCTTGACTAATTCGCGGTAGGGACCCGAGAAATTCCCAACATAAAGTTGCAGATGGTGGCCGTCGTATTTTGCCGCCCGCCCTGCGACTTCGCGAAAGATGAGTGTTTGGTAATTGCCCACGGCGATATGGGCAGCTGGCGCCTTTTCAAATTGCCCTAGCCGAGCCGGCGCACCCAATATTTCCCTGTAAAACCTGGCTATGCCTTTGGCACTACCCACTGGTACGTCGAACATGATGTAAACCATGCCTAGCGTGGTGGGCCCGTATTTGCCATTGGCTTGATAGCAACGGATGCTGTTGCCCCATGGGCAGACGACATCCATAAAGCCCCGGCCTCGCGCAACAGCTAACTTGGTTTTTTTTAGATCCGTCGCGACACGGTCCAGGCTGCGGCGTAGGGCTTTTAGATCGGGGACCACCAAACTGACCCGGCCGCGCAGAACCTGCGCCTTGCCCGTTGGCAGGTGGAATTGGCTTCTGCCCACATTGATCCACATATTGTCCACCCCTGTCACCAGGTAGGGATCCCGCGTCAGGCCTAGGCCCGTGACGTAGAATAAGGTAGCGAGCCGCTGGTCTGGCACCCGAATGTTGAGGTGTTCCAGGGCGACAACATTGCCCAGGTCCTCCATCGTACGATCAAAATTTGTTGTCATGGGTCAGCTCTCTCCTAAATATCACTAGATATCATTTCCAGGGCGGCGGGCTATTCCATTTGTCCCAGTATGTGGTCTCGCTGGTCGGCAGGCGGCTGGTTGGTCCAAAGTTACCGCGAGGATACCCCAGGGGGATGCAGCAATGGAATACCATGTCGTCTGGTACGCCAAACATGGAGTTGACCCGCGCCATGACTTCCGGATGCAATGTGGTCAATACGCTACCAATGCCCATGGTGCGCGCCGCCAATAACAGGTTCTGTACGCCGGGGAATGTAGAGGATGCTGCCGCCCCCGATGCCTTCGAATAAACCAAAATCACGAGTGGGGCATTGACCATCTCGTCCGCCAGCAGAGCTGGCAGGCGATAAACCGAGCCCTTGGGGATATCTTCCTTGCCTTTCCAGCCATAGGCGTCACGGCGCTTGGCCCACCAAGCCTCGAAATACAGCTTACCGAATTCCGCGATGGCGGCCCTATCCCGGATGACAAGGAAACGCGCCGGTTGTTCGTTGCCGCCGTTCGGTGCCTTGGAAGCCGCATCAAGAATTATCTTAATATTTTCGTTGGAGATAGGGCGATCTGAATCCAGTCGGCGGATTGCCCGCTGAGTGAACAATGCCTCGCCAATTGGCATTTTCAATTCGTCGGGCGGATCGAGGCGAACCATATCCATGAAACTTTTCCTTTGACTTTGTGGGGGGAGTGGATTCTCCGCTTAATGGTGTTGATCGACAAGTATGAGGTTTTTGTCGCGGTCTGTGAACATGGAAGTCGCTCGGCTGCCAGTCGATTCATCTGTTCTGCTTTCAATGCAAAAACTCATAGACTGCGGCTGGCATTGAAGATCTCGGGCATCGATTAAGCTGCTCAGCGGGGGGCGTTTTTGTCACAGCTTGAGCTAAAAGTTGAAATTATTGTTGTTGAATGTACCCAAAATAAACAATCGCGAGACGGTTGGCTGCGTACAAATCAAATAAACCCTGAACCTCGACGTCGCCCCTCGCAATCACGGCAAGCTATTCTTGAAATGTCTCAGGCGCCACCAAGTCTTTGTACGTCAGGAAGATTGGCAACGCAGCCGACAAACCCGTCGGAACCCGAGGCAAGGGTATCTATGTCGTGGTGGTGACTGACAGGTGGAGAATTACCGTCTAATCACCGGCCTCTTTTTCCAGCTTTGGCGTTGCATGTGGTGCCAGTGCTGGTTTGGCGCCTCCACCTTGTTTCAAGGCGGTCGCTGCTTTTTCATTGGCCATTATTTTGTTCATGATTGCTGCGCGGGCCCGGTCAAATGATTCTCTGTTTTCAACCACGAATTGTCGAGATTCGCGGTAGGCGTCTAGCATGCCGTTGATTTCCGGGACGACGTAGCGGGCCACCATGTCCCAGCTGCGGTTTGTATTTTCTCTATTTGCCCAGTCATGTACAAAACCGATGACGGTACCGAAACCGCCAGTCAACTCGATCAACTCACGAATCTTAGAGATCAGGTCGTCAGGTGTGCCGATCACCGCGCTAGCGCCGTCGGAGAAGGCCATTTCATCGACCCCTTGATCCGGATCTGTGAAGGGTTCCACCCCCACCTGCATCAGGGTGCCTGCCGTATATTCATTCCGCCAGCGGAACAATCCATCCCTTGCCTCTTTGCGGGCTTGTTCCCTGGTTTCGGCGATATGCCAGAACATGACGATGCGCCAGTCACGGCGGTTTACTATATTGCCGTGCTCCTTAGCAGCATCCTCAGCGAAGCTCCATTGCGTGGGTAAGGCTTGCAACCCAGCCTTGGACATGGAGCCAATGGATAGGACCCCCGTGCCATGTTTGCCCGCCAAAGTCATGCCCGATGGGCTGATCATGGACGCAACAGCGAACGGCAGATTTTCCTGTAGGGGCAGCAATTGCAGTTTGGCCTCGCGCAGGGTGAACCAGTCGCTGTCGTAGTCGAAGCGTTCATCGCCGCGCAGCAACTTACGGATCACGCCGATTGCCTCGTCCTGGCGGTCCCTTAGGGTCATGGGGTCCATGCCCAGGGTGTAGGCGTCAGATGCTAAGGCGCCGGGGCCGGAACCAAAAATCGCCCGGCCGTTGGTCATATGGTCCAGCTGGACCATGGATTGTGCTACCAAAAACGGATGATGATAAGGCAGTGAGACAACGCCGGTGCCCAGCTTGATACGCGCCGTATTTTCCCCAGCTACGGCCAGAAACATCTCTGGTGAGGCTA
>CAXGCE010000129.1:0-5944 GCA_964007795.1 uncultured Alphaproteobacteria bacterium
CGTTGGCTTTAGCCTGGCCGCGCCAGATCCATGACTGCATACCTGTGTGGGTTGTTACGTCTCTACCAACGGCCGCCTCAGACATCTCGTAGCGACGGTTGGCGAGGCAACTACTTTTCCTGGATTTTCCCAATTTGGCTGTGCCGTCGATAAATCCAGCGATGCTGCGTAACAGCGCGTGTCAACCTCCGGACCCAATTGGGACTTTAATGTCCAGCCATCCGTGCTTGGTTGCAGTTGCCTCATCGCCGGGACGAAGCAGCACATTCGTGGTTTCCGATACAACCAGTGCCGGGCCGCTAATGCGTTGGTCGGGTGTCAGCCGTTCAAAATCATGCATAGGTGCATCCTGCCAATGACCCAGATAGATCTGACGCTGGCCGATGAGGGAGTTTTTCGATAAGGATTCAAGGACTGGTTCCTCGGGTAGGGCGGGCAAGGCGCCGATGGTGGCGACGCGAGCGTTCACGAGCACGGGGTCCTGGTCTTTCAGACTGTAAGTGTACAGAGTTTCATGTCGCAGTTCGAATGCCGTCTTTATCTGCTCCAATAAATTGGGAGCTAAGAAATCAATATCATCTAGGGTCACATCGATTTCGAATATCTGCTCCCCGTAACGCATGTCGGCGGAGCGGCTGGTATGAATGTCACCGTCGAACCAATTAGACAAACGGCTTCGTCCTTCCGTTTCCATTTCAGAGTACAGCTCATTGATGGCAGCTTTATCCAAGGTCGAGGTATCGCCAATATGGGTGCGCGTCATTTCCAGCCTAAGTTGTGTTGCCAGCATTCCCCAGGCCGATAGAACGGAAGCAATGCGCGGTACTACAACACGGGTGAGGCTCAATTTACGTGCCAGGTCGGTGGCATGCAGCCCTGCCGCTCCGCCAAACGCCAACAGGGCGAAACGTCGCGGATCAACGCCTCGGCGTACAGTGGCAAGCCGGACCCCTTCCGCCATCTGCGTGTTAACCACGCGGTGAACTCCGTCCGCTGCCGCCACACCGCCGATGCCAAGTTTAGCGCCTAGGCGGCCTAAAGCAGCCTCCGCCGCTGCCTGGTTCAAGCGGGTACGTCCGCCGAGGAAGTTGTCGGGATCCAGGTATCCTAGTACCAGGGATGCGTCCGTGACTGTCGCCTCCCACCCGCCAAGGCCATAACAGGCAGGCCCGGGTTGCGCTCCTGCGCTTTCTGGTCCGACCTGCAGAAGCCCGCCCCGAACCGCCCGCGCGATGGAGCCCCCTCCTGATCCCAGGGTCACAATATCGAGGCTGGGCAGGGCTATACGTTCATTGGCGATGCGGCGATCCGTGGCCAGGGCGGCCTGACCATCGACAATCAGGGAAATATCTGACGACGTGCCTCCCATATCCAACGGGATGAGATCACGGATGCCAGCCAGACTGGCTGCATGGCGGGCACCAGAAACGCCACCGGCCGGGCCGGACAAAACTGTGCCCGCGGCTAGACGAATGGCTTCGGTGATAGGTGCTATGCCGCCATGCGACAACATTATTAGCACGGTGCCAACATAGCCCGAGGTCCGCAATGATCCTTCGAGTTGTGATAAATAACGACCAAGAATTGGCGACACATATGCGTTGACGACTGTGGTCGAGACCCTCTCGTACTCCTTGATCTGGGGTAGCACCTCAGAAGACAGGCAGACATGGACCTCCGGCAAGGCTTGGGCCAGCGCTTCCCGGGTGATACATTCGTGGCGGTCATCTCGGTAGCTATGCAAATAGCAAACGGCCACTGCGGTAACCTCAGCCTGTTTCAGAACAGTTATTGCGTCGTCCAGTGACGCCTGGTCCAAAGGTTGTTCCACGCTGCCGTCCGGACGTAATCTTTCGCGCACGCCTAGTCTGAGGTGGCGAGGCACCAAAGCGTGCGGCCGTGCCAGACGTAGGTTATAGCGCTCCGGCTTTAACCCCTCGCGCATTTCCAGGACGTCTCGATGACCTGCTGTAGTCAAGAGGCCGACCTTTGCTCCTTTTCGTTCTAGCAGAGCATTGGTTGCAGCTGTGGTCCCGTGGACGATGCGTTCCGTCTGTTGCAACAACTCTTCTAAGGTAAGTCCTAGAAGTTTCGCTACTTGGCCTAGGCCATTCATAACGCCTATGGATTGGTCCTGCGGGGTCGATGGCTCTTTGCTTAGGGTTACTCTTCCAGCATCATCAATCGCCACTAGATCCGTATATGTTCCGCCCACATCAACGCCAACGCGATACATGTTCAAATGATCCCTGGTGATGTCTTGCAGACGTAGCCATTTCGTAGGTCATAGGCCAGAGCTTCCGGTTCACGTTCTTCCGGAGGTCCCCAGCCGCCGCCGCCGGCCGAATGGATTTCAAATACTGTTCCAGGGGGACACTCAATGCCTTCCTGTTTGGTGGGCAAGGTCTGGCCGACCTGGTTTGGGGCGCGCATGACATAATGGTGTGGGGCACCATCTTTGCCTCCCAGCAGGCCGCAGGCACCGTGACGAACACCGTCGCCAGCAGTATTGACCCTGAAAGGGTCATCAGTTTCGACCCGAAGGCTGAGATCAACACCAACGCCGCCCACGAAACGTCCGTTGCCACCAGAATTGGGCCGATATTCATGATATTCGAAAAATAGCGGGAAACGACTTTCAGTGACTTCGACCGAGCCGAATTTCAGGCCGCCTGTCGAATGCCATTCGCCCGACCCGTGCCAGCCATCGCCACCTGGCGAGGCTCCGGCACCCGGACGGGCATGCATCATATGCCAAATGAAGGGTTGGCCATTCTTAGGATTTTCGCCCTTAATGGCAATGCGGAAACGCCGTCCCCAACCAGCCATCGCGCGGTCGGGGCAGGCCGGTGCAAGTGCCCGTATCACCGCCTCGATTACCTCTTGGGCGCAGTGGGAGGTAGACAAAGTAACTGGTGCGCCTGGACTGGCCCAGACGACACTGCCCTCGCGGGCTATAATGTTGACGGGACGAAGCGAGCCGTCGTTTTTCGGCGTGTCCGCGTCAAACAGAAAGGAGAACGCCATCGCCACGGCTGATTGCATGTTGGCATGAGAGGAATTGACGAAGGATGTGACTTCATCGTCGGATGCGCTTAAATCCACGTCCAGATCGTTCCCATGAATGGTGACCTTGGCGCGGATCGCGATATCCTGGTTGCCCCGACCGTCGTCGTCTAGCAAGGCTTCTCCCTCGTATATACCATCGGCCCATGCCTCGATTACGTCGCGGGCCTGTTGTTCGGCGGAGTCCAAAATTACCTCGACGGCTGCTGATACCAAACGTGGCTTGAATTCTGTCATGAGGGTTTGCAGGCGCGTTTCTCCGAGCCGAACCGATCCAATTTGTGCGGCCAGATCACCCTGAAAATCCTTCGCGTGGCGGACGTTAATTGACAACATTTGCATCAGGTCTCGGCGCAATTCGCCGCCAGCGTATAGACGCAAGGGGGGTACTCTCAGACCTTCCTGCCAAATTTCGGTCGCCGCGGCGTTATAGGCGCCATAAGTGGCCCCGCCAATATCCGAATGATGAGCACGGTTGACGGTCCAGAAGAGAAGTGCGTCGTCTGCGAAAACCGGTACAAATGCCGTGAGGTCTGGCAAATGACTGCCGCCGTGGTAGGGATCGTTCAATAGGAAGACGTCTCCGGGGTGGACGTCGTCACCGAAGAAGTCGACCACAGCTCTGACCGCCCACGGCAGGGCACCGACGTGGACCGGGATATGTTCGGCTTGGGCTATCAATCGGCCGTTGGCGCCGCATATTGCGGTGGAGAAATCTCGGCTCGAATTGAGGATTTGCGAATATGAGGTCCGCAGCATGGCCTCGCCCATCTCCTCGGATATTGCCACTAGGCGATGCTGAATAACAGATGCTGTTATGGGATCGACTTCGTTCACGGCCACTTCCTCTTCAATACGTAACAGGTATTTTATGGCGTTGGCTAGATACGGACAACGCCGCTATAGTCAGGTGTAGAAAACAGTAAACCTAGCAAGCAGGGGGAATATCCATCATGCGCGATGCCGTTATAGTCTCAACCGCACGTACACCTATTGGCAAGGCCTATCGCGGTGCTTTTAATAACACTCATGCTGTGGATTTGGGCGGCCATGTAATCAGCCAGGCGGTCGAACGCGCAGGCGTGGAACTGGAGGAGGTTGAAGATGTAATCATGGGAGTAGGCCGGACTGAGGGCTGCACAGGCGGCAACATTGCTCGGGGGTCTGCTATGAGGGCCGGCATGCCGGTCAGCGTCTCCGGCCTAACGGTCAGCCGCGCCTGTTCTTCTGGTTTGAACGCTATTTCCGTCGCCGCCCAGCGCATTATTTCCGATGGCGTGCCCGTGGCCGTTGGCGGTGGCTTGGAAAGCATTTCATTGGTGCAGAACGATCACGCCAATACATATTTTCGAGTCAACGGTTGGCTGGATGAAAACTTACCGTCAATCTACGACCCCATGCTGAAGACGGCGCAGACAGTGGCTGACCGTTACAGTATCTCTCGTGAAGCCCAAGATGAATATGGTTTTCAAAGCCAGATGCGTACGGCGGCGGCGCAACAGGCTGGCAGGTTCGATGACGAGATCGTTCCTATGCCATCTGTTAAGGCGGTAACCGACAAGGAATCCGGTGAAGTTAACTATGTGGATACTCTGTTGGAAAAGGATGAAGGCAATCGGCCGTCCACCACCCTGGAAGGCTTGCAGGATTTGAAGCCGGTAACCCGCGAGGACGGCCACATCACTGCGGGCAATGCCTCTCAACTATCCGACGGCGCCTCGGCTTGCGTGCTGATGAGCGATGCAGAAGCGGCAAAGCGCGGTGCCGAAGTGATGGGCATCTATCGCGGCCTAGTGGTGCACGGTTGCGAGCCCGACGAAATGGGTATCGGCCCGGTGTACGCCATTCCAAAACTGTTGGAGCGCAATGGCCTTACCATGGATGACATCGATCTGTGGGAATTGAACGAGGCATTTGCCGTGCAGGTATTGTATTGCCGGGACAAGCTAGGTATTCCCAATGATAAGCTAAATGTGGACGGTGGTTCTATCTCCGTTGGTCACCCTTACGGCATGACCGGCGCCCGATTGACTGGCCATGCCCTAATTGAGGGCAAGCGTCGGGGTGCGAAATACGTCGTGGTGACAATGTGCGTCGGTACTGGCATGGGTGCGGCGGGCTTGTTCGAATTGCCACAATAGCCCATGTAAAATTAGTGAAGGTGCCTCGCTGGCTCAGCGAAGCAGCCTTAATTTTCGGTTTTTTGCGGAAGATCTTCAGGGCCGATGGCGAGCTTCAAGAAGATTAGAAATCGAAAAATGAAGTGCTCGACAGGGATATAACGAGTCCGAGTTGGTTGGTGCAAGCATCAACACATGGCGGAACCGCCACGCACAGAAGCTGTAACGCCTGACTTTCTATTTACGCCTAACATCAACCGTCTTTTTTTGGGAATTTCAACAGTTTTTTGTTGAGCAATTTTGGATATCGCCGATCGATCCATTTAACGAGTATAGGTTCCGTAATTCGGTACCCGAGCCCTAGTTCTGGTATCAGGTAGCAGGACTCATGGGACCTTAGTTTTCTCTGACTTTATCAATCCCGCTGCAAAATCCCGAGTCACTGCAGATGTTGTTTGCTTATTGAAAGACCCACTACTTGCCTGCAAGCGCATAAGATAAAATATGATATTCACTTGAAGAACAATTTGCCAATGTGATTGGTTAGCATAATGCACATTAGGCGGGCCGCCAGGCCGGTCGACTATTTGGTATCACCTCAATAATTCTGGTGTGCCATTATATTATTGTTTAAACCACTCTCTTAGCCTTGGCCCCGCAATTCATCGCGGCACATCAAAATTTTTTGAAAGAGATTGACAATGTCGGCAACGTCGAAAAAACCTGAAACCTCCACTGCAACCGACACTTTAAGGCAG
>CAXGCE010000130.1:0-5944 GCA_964007795.1 uncultured Alphaproteobacteria bacterium
CGCTATGAATTTTGCCAACGCGGGTATTCCTGTGCTGATGGTAGAAGTGGCCCAGGAGGCCTTGGATCGAGGCATGGGTATCATCCAGCAGAACTATCAAAACACAGTTAACAAAGGCCGCCTGAGCAAAGAAAAGATGGATCAGCGCATGTCGATGTTCTCCACCACGACAGAGTTTGCGGATATCAGCGATGCAGATCTGGTGATCGAGGCTGTCTTCGAAAAAATGGACTTGAAGAAGGAAATTTTTGCCAAACTGGATAAGCATGCCAAGCCTGGTGCGGTATTGGCATCCAACACGTCCACCTTGGACATCGACGAGATCGCCTCAGCTACCAAGCGGCCGAACAGCGTTATCGGCATGCATTTCTTCTCGCCTGCCAACGTCATGCGTTTGTTGGAAGTGGTACGTGGAAAGGATAGCTCGGCGGAAACCATCGCCACCGCTATGGGCATAGGCCGCAAGGTGGGCAAAATTTCAGTTTTGGTGGGTAATTGCTTCGGCTTCGTCGGCAACCGGATGTTGCATGGCTACGCCGGCGAAGGCACCTTCCTATTGGAAGGCGGTGCCCTGCCCCAACAGGTAGACGAGGCAATTTATGAATTTGGCCTGGCCATGGGGCCGTTCGCCATGGGCGATATGGCGGGTCTAGACGTGGGTTGGCTAGTACGCAAGGCCAAGGCGGATGACCGTCCCACCAACGAGGAATATGGCGGCACCATCCCAGACCGTATTTGCGAGTTAGGCCGTTATGGCCAAAAAACGGGCGGTGGTTATTACGACTACAAAGAAGGTGACCGTACGCCCATTGCGAACCCGCAGGTACAGGAGATCATCGAACAGGTATCGAAAGAGAAAAACATTGAGCGCAAAGATTTCGATGAGGAGGAGATAATCAAGCGTAGCCTTTATCCACTGGTTAATATCGGCGCCCAGATCCTGGATGAGGGTATGGCCATGCGCCCATCCGATATCGATATCATCTACATTAACGGATATGGCTTCCCCGCTTACAAGGGCGGGCCGATGCATTGGGCTGATTCCATCGGGCTCGACAAGGTGCTGGCAGATATCAAGCGCTTTCATGCAGACTATGGTGAACGCTGGCGTCCCGCACCGTTGCTCGAAAAACTGGTCGCGGAAGGGAAGAGCTTCGCCGATTACCAGGCTAGCTGACCTAAATTGTAATGGACGGGGTTTCTTGGCTTTTTTGGCGGGGCGGCTTCTTTGTGCGACGTGTAACCGATAACGATATTCTGCCAAAGAGCGGGTGGAAGTCGGGTTAACCGAACATACAAATTGGAATCACATGCCAACTTTGATCCACCAACGTGTTCGTGAATGCCGGGACGGCAAATATCCGAAATCAATCTGCAGAGTATCCAGCGGTTGGGTGGTACTAGGTGATGTGCAGTTCCTACCCGGCTATTCCCTGCTGTTGCCGGATCCTGTTGTCGCCAACCCCAATCATATGAATGAAGCAACGCGCAAGACCTTCTTTCATGAAATGTCTTTAGTGGGCGACGCGCTGTTATCGGTGACGGAGGCGGTGCGCATTAACTACGAGATCCTGGGCAACCTAGAACCGGCATTGCATGCCCATATTTTTCCGAGATACATGACGGAGCCAGAAGAACTGCGCCTCAAACCAGTCTGGTTCTATGACTGGGACGCCGCACCGTCCTTCAACCTGGATAGGGACCGCAGTATCATGGATGCCATTCACGACTATCTTCAAAAACGTGGTTTGACGGCTTAGTCCAATAACCCGTTGTTAATGAATATCAGCTGAACTCGCCATAGCCCGGCCAAGCATTTCGACATCGAAGTCGGGTTGGCGGCAGGCATCCAGGATTATTGCTTCACGGCGCACTAATAATTCGCAAGCGTCGGGGATGTCTCTGGCGACATCGTGGGGAATGACCACCGCGCCGTGACGGTCGGCATGTATCAAATCACCGGATTTGACCAGCATTCCGGCGACGTTGACGGTCTTACCAAAATCTTCCAGGTGCACGTGAGCATGAGAAGGACCGATACGGTCAGCGATAAACTGGAATCCAGGTGCCACGGCATCAACATCCCGTACCGAACCGTCGGTGACGGTGCCAAGGCAGTTTAGAGAACTATGGATGGTGGACTGAACCTCACCCCAAAACGCACCATACCCCCGGCGGGGACCGTCCATGTCCTGAATGACGGCAACCGTAGGGCCAGGTGCCTTGGCGATGTATCGGTAGTAATCAAGCCGCTGGTCCCGCAAATCTGGACCGGGTCGGGCGCTGGGTTCATGGGAGCGGATCTGGGCTGTGCGGGCGTAGCCGACGATTGGGTCTAGGCCGGGAAAAGCGCAGACCAGGGGCTCCACCGTAAAACCAATAGCCCGACGTTCCGGCGAGGTGATTTCTAGAGCGTTGCAAATAGTGGGTGTATCCCAGGCACGCAAGGCCGCAAGTTCTTCTTCATTCAGGGAGCTATCCTTCATGGCATTGTCCTCATACTCCTAAGTATTGTTGTTGAATTTCCGGATTGGCGCGCAATTCGTCAGAATTGCCATTCCATACCAAATGGCCTTTTTCCACGATGAAATGATGGTCACAAATCTCCGTCAAGGTCTCAACATTCTTGTCAATAATCAGAATGGCTTGTCCTGCCGACTTGAGGGCCGACAGACAGGACCAGATTTCGTCCCGGACCAGAGGCGCTAATCCTTCTGTCGCCTCGTCCAATAGCAGCAAGGTTGGGTTGGTCGTCAGGGCACGACCCACAGCCAGCATCTGTTGCTCGCCGCCCGAGAGCTGGTTGCCCATGCTGCCCTGGCGATCCTCTAATCGCGGGAACAGCTCATAGACCCGGTCCAAGGTCCAGGGCTTGCTCGTCCCCTGGCCGGTTCGAGCGGTCGCCACCAGGTTTTCCCGAACAGTAAGATTAGGGAAGATCTGTCGGCCCTCGGGTACCAGCCCCAAACCCAATTGAGCGACCTTGTACGGCGCGAGGCCAATCAAATCCTGCCCTTGAAACGACAGACTACCGCCCCTGGGTCGTATCAAACCCATGATTGAGCGAATAGTAGTGGTCTTTCCCATGCCATTGCGGCCCATTAGGCTGACAACCTGCCCCGCCTCAACCGACAGGCTCATGCCGAACAGGGCCTGGCTTTGACCATAAAAAGCGTCAAGACCTTCCATTTCAAGCATGCTCGGTCCCCAAGTAGGCGGCCCGCACTTCGTCGCTTGCACGAATGGCTTCTGGTGTATCGGTTGCGATGGCCCGGCCATAGAGCAATACGGTAATCCGGTCAGCCAGCGCAAAGACAGCGTCCATGTCATGCTCGATCAGGACAATGGTATGCTGGCCTTTCAGATCGCGCAGCAACTGCACCATACGTGCGGATTCTTCTCGGCCCATGCCAGCCATTGGCTCGTCCAGCAACAGCAAGCTGGGGGCCGTGGCCAGGGCCATGGCGATTTCCAGTTGCCGCTGCTCACCATGGCTCAAATTGGCCGCCGGCTCCTCCGCGCGCTGGGAAAGACCGATTTCAGTCAGGATTTCCAAGGCAGGTTGGCGCAGCTCGGCATCCTGTCTCGCCGGCCGCCAGAAGCGGAAGGAATGGCCGGCATGGGCCTGTACTGCCAAAGCGACATTATCCAGGGTCGTTAAGTCTGGAAAGATCGAGGTGATCTGAAACGACCGCGCCAATCCCAGGGCCGACCGCGCCGGGGTGGAAAGTGCTGTGATGTCTCGCCCTTCGAACCGTACTCGTCCCGCGTCGGGGCGCAACTCTCCGGACAATTGCGCTATCAGGGTCGTCTTGCCGGCACCGTTGGGTCCGATAATTGCGTGGATCTCACCTTTCGAAATTTCCAGATGCAGACTGTCCGTGGCCACCAGACTGCCGAAACTTTTGCACAAACCTTGAATTTGCAGCACTGGTTCAGCCATTACGCTTCCCTCTGGAGGCAAACAACGCGTGGATGCCACCTCGGCCGAACAGAACGATAGCGATCAGAATAGGACCCATGATGATGGCCCAATGTTCGCCGCCATTGGTCACCGCCATCTCCATCCACTCGGGCAAATACTCTTCCAGAAGCAAAAATGCCGTCGCGCCGAGTACGGGGCCAATCAATGTACCCATGCCGCCCATGATTACCATGATCATGATTTCGCCTGAATGGGTCCAGTGCATGACGTCAGGCGAGACAAATTCATTCAGATTGGCAAACAACACGCCCGCCAGTCCGCAAATAGTAGAGGCTATGGTGAAGGCGGCCAGCTTGTACCGAAAGGTGGGAAAACCAACCGCATGCATGCGTTTCTCATTGCTGCGACTGGCCTGGATCACCATGCCAAAACGGCTAAGCACCAGACGGTGCAGGCCAAACAACACCAAGACCAGGATAGTGAAGATCAGATAATAAAATTGTACCGTATCATACATGTCGATCAGGCCGCTGAATTCGCTGCGCATTGAAGACATACCGTCGTCGCCGCCAAATTCCTCCAGACTGATGGCCAGGAAATACAGCATTTGGGCAAAGGCCAGGGTAATCATGATGAAATAGACGCCCGAAGTGCGGAGGCTCAAGGCCCCAAATACTAGACCGATTAGGGCGGCCGCGCCCAAGGCCAAAGGTATCTGCAAAAAGCCGTTATCAATGCCGTAATAACTCAAGACACCCACCGCGTAGGCCCCGATACCCATATAGGCGGCATGTCCAAAACTGACCATGCCGCCATGACCCAGAATTAAGTCCAGACTAACCGCGGCGATGGCGAATATCATAATGCGGGCGATCAGGTCCATATAGAAGGGCTGGTCGAAAATGATGGTCAGCGGCGGCACAATGGCGAATAGCGCCAAGGTCGCAAGGGATAGCCAGATTTGCCGTTTATCCATGTTTCATCCGGTCCTGGCAGGAAACAGGCCTTGAGGACGAACCACCAAGACTGCTGCCATTAGGATATAGATCAGCATGGATGCAAGGGCCGGGCCGGCTGTGTCCGCCGCAGCGTCTGAGACGAACAGCCGCAGCAGAAGGGGCAGGGCAACCCGTCCAACGGTATCCACGACCCCGACCAAGATGGCAGCAATGAAAGCGCCGCGGATGGAACCAATTCCGCCAATGATAATCACCACAAACGCAAGGATTAAAAGTGGTTCGCCGATGCCGGGCTCCACGGACGTCAACGGGCCTAACAGCATGCCCGCAAGGCCGGCGAAAACCGCGCCCAGGGCAAAGACAAAAGTGAATAGTGACTTGATATTGATGCCCAATGCACCGACCATTTCGTTGTTTGATGCGCCCGCACGGATCAACATGCCCAGCCGGGTATGTGCCACAATAGAATAAATGATCCCGGCCACGATCAGACCGACCGCAATAATAATCAGACGAAACACTGGATAGGGTGCGCCAGGAAAAATCTCCACATGCCCGGTCAGATATTCCGGCAAGCCGGAATAAATGGAAATTGGGCCCCAAACGATGCGCACGACTTCATTGAAAAACAATATCAGGCCGAAAGTCGCCAGCACCTGGTCGAGATGATTGCGCTGGTACAATGTGCGCAAAGCGATGATCTCCACCAAGGCACCGATTACGAATGTAGCGGGGATAGCCAGGATAATGCCCAGCAGGAACGATCCGGTCCATCCGACAAACGTCGTCGCCAGGTAGGCCCCGATCATCACCAGGCTGCCGTGCGCCAGGTTGACCATGTCCATGATACCAAACACCAGCGTCAAGCCGGCAGCGATCAGGAACAGCATGATGCCGAACTGTAGTCCGTTAAAGAATTGCTCCAGCAGCAGCAGCGGATCCATGCCTTAACCCTTCGTCATCAAGTGCGCTTGCCGATGTGAAAGGGGGCGTCCAAGGACGCCCCCAAATTCGATCGTCGCGACAATCAGACTACCACTTCATGGGACAGTCCTTAGCG
>CAXGCE010000131.1:0-5943 GCA_964007795.1 uncultured Alphaproteobacteria bacterium
GTCTGCGAAGGTCAGGAGTTAATTCTGCTTGTAATCGAAATCCGATGCTTGTGGTTGTGCCTATGGGATAACTCTAGAATATACGATCTAGATTCCGCCGAATTATTTTGATACCGGATAGCCTTCTAATTTACCTGCTTGTCATGCCCTTCCCAATAAGGCTTGCGTAGCTCAGTTTTGAGGATTTTGCCAGCGCCCGACAGGGGTAAGGGATCGATTACGAATTCCACGCTTCGTGGACATTTGTAATTTGCGATCCAATCGTGGCAATGGGCAATAATCGCGACCTCGTCCACGGACTGGTCATTCGCAAGGCGAATAATAGCGTGGACCTGTTCGCCCCATTTTTCGTGTGGGATGCCTATGACAGCGCATTCTATCACCGCCTCGTGTTGATAAATGGCGTCTTCGACTTCTGCAGAATAGACGTTTTCACCGCCGGAAATAATCATATCCTTCACTCGATCCACTACATAGATAAAGCCTTCGTCATCCATGCGGCCGCCATCACCGGTGTGGAGCCAGCCGGCTCTAAGGGTTTGTGCCGACAACTCGGGCTGATTCCAATAACCGAGCATGACGTTTTCGCCCCGGGCGACGATCTCGCCGACTGTCCCTCTGGGGACTTCATTATCATTTTTGTCAAAAATCCTTACCTCGCAGCCCGGGATCGCCAGGCCGGCTGACTTGATTTTACCCGCCATATGTCCGTCTTCAACCATCCTGTTCGGAGGTAACGCAGTCAGAACTGGCGAGGCCTCGGTCTGACCATAAAGGTGATGAAATTCTGCGTTGGGGATTACGCGCAGTGCCGTTCGCAGTACTGCCTCGGGCATAGGCGAGGCGCCAAACAGGACATGATTAATGCTACTCAGGTCATAGTTGGCAACATCCGGATGATTGACGGTCATATTGATCATGGTCGGCACCAATAGAACGATGTCGATCTTGTTTTCCTGGATTGCCTGCAAGGTAGCCATTGGTTCGAAGCCGGGTATAATAGTGGACGATCCGGCCATCGACGTGATGGCAAAGGTTGCCGCGCCGTTGGCCAGATGAAACATCGGCGCGGCGTGCAAATAATGGGAGTTGGAGACAAACCCAACTTCGCTAGCGAACTGCAAGGCATTGAGCACAAGGTTCCGATGGCTTAACATAACGCCCTTCGACCTGCCCGTGGTGCCGCCTGTGTAAAACAAACCTGCTAATTCATCGCCACCCGCATCCAAAGGCTCCATGTCTGTCCCACCTTCGATCAGGGCTTCGAAGGACAACATACCCTGAGGTGGAGCGCCGTCACCCACGTGCACCACTGTCTTCAGGCTGCCCAGTTGATTTTGGATTTTTGGTAACATTGCACTGAAATTGTCATCTATCAGTAGAACCGTGGCACCGGAATCGTTCATCCAATGGACCACTTCTGGCGGCGCTAACCGCGTGTTGATGGGCACAAAGATACCGCCGGTCCAGGGAACGGCGAAAAAATATTCCAGATACCGGTCGCTGTTCAGACTCAGCATAGCGACACGGTCACCGTTGTTGACACCGATGCCCTGCAGGCCGCTCGCTAGCCGGGCAATGCGTGCCCTGAATTGAGACCAGTCTCGGCGGCGATCTTGAAAATTCGACGCCAGACCGTGGGCATTGATCTGTGCAGCCCGTTGAACAATTGAACTGATGCGCATGTCTCTGTTGACCTCCCCATCAGGGGCATTCGTGTTTGCTGCAAGCCAGCGGGATTTTTTCTTCCTTGGTAGTATCTTCCTAAACTTCACGAAGACGCAACACTGCCCAAGTCCGTGGTGAAGCATTTCCATTCGCCATGTTCAAAAGCTGCTACAACTTTGCCCCCAAGTAAAAGAAATCCTAGGAATTGGCGCCTCAGGCGCTTGACACTCAGGCTAGGGGAGCGGTACATGAGGCGCGCTTCGTCGGGGGTGTAGCTCAGCTGGTTAGAGCGCTGGCCTGTCACGCCAGAGGTCGCGGGTTCGAGTCCCGTCACTCCCGCCACGAAGTCCTTCAGAAATCGCCTAATTCATACACCAAACCGCCACCGACTAAAATATTGCCGTGGTAGTACGCTATAACGAACATCTGCAGGCGAGAAAAAGTGCGTCAGCTATTCACAGTCTGGGTTGGGGTGGTGAACGCCGTAACCCTTAAGGGCCTCGCGGATTTTATCTGCATTCGCTTTTAGAATTTCCGGTTTTTCGATGTCGCTGCCAGGTGATCGCAGCTCAATGCCTTTATGTCGCGGGAGAATATGGAAATGTAAATGGAAGACTACCTGTCCACCAGCGGCTTCATTAGCCTGCAATATAGTTATGCCGTCTGAATTGAAAGCCTTCATCGCGGCTTGACTGACTTTTTGAAGACTGGCCATGCATGAAGCTAGTTGCTCTGGTGTAGCGTCGAGCATATTACGGGCGGGCGTTTTTGGGATTACTATAACGTGACCGTCCGCGCGAGGCATGATATCCATTAGGGCAAGTGTTTCCTCATCTTCAAAAACACGCTCAGACGGCAGCTCGCCTCGGAGAATTTTCGCAAATATGTTGTCGTACTCGTAGTTCAATTGTTGAATTCCATACATTTTCAGAACCTGATTAACGGAAGATCCCTTAAGGGACTGGCGTCCGATGTTCTCGAATTAAAAAATTGTTTTTACGATAAGTTAAAGAATATATCGAGATTTCAAAATAGAGGCATCAAATAGGGAAAACGAAATTTCGTATATCCAAAGAGCGAGGAAAAATACTACGGAAGCTAACGCAATTGGGTAGCCCGCCTTTTGGCTTCCGTCCCGGATTTTTGCGCCTTGCTGACGCCGCCTATCCAAAGGGTTAACGGAATTTTAGCTATTCATTTTTCAGGCTACCCAGGAAATCATCTATCATGCGTGGCAGGTCGTGGGTCGGTTGCCAGCCCCATTCGTCCCGCGCGCAGCTGTCATCGATGGTTTGCGACCTGCCGTGCAACATTGGCTTGGCAGGATCAGGTGCGAAGTCGATAACGGCGTGTGGAATCTTGGCTCGCACCGCGTCGGCGATTTCCCCGGCAGTCGGAGTGGGTTTTGTGCCGTCCACAAGATAGTTGACCATCTTGATGTTTTCCAGCGGTGCTCGGGCCAACTGCACGGTAGCGGTGGCGGCCTCGGTGATATACATCACGGGAACCCGGGTTTCCGGCGTGGTCCAGACGGTGAAAGGGTTGCCTTTTGCGCTCTCCTCGATCATCCAGGAGGTGTATTGCACCATGCCCGGTGTCGTGACCCCGGGCCCAATCACGGATGGGTAGCGCAGGCCGCGGAAATCGAGGCCGTATTTACGCTTGAAGACCAGCCCCATATGTTCCCCAAACGCCTTAGTCGCTCCGTAGAACAGCAACGGACGCTGCAGGGTCGTGTCGGTCAGCGTTCCACCATCTATATCGTAGCCATAGCTGCCAATCGAACTAGAAAAGATCACCTGGCGCACATCGAAAAGCCGTGCTGCTTCGAGCACATAGAATGTTCCCATGGCGTTAGTTTGGATCGCGCTGGCCGGGTCCGCATCCGACGGCACCGACAACATAGCTCCCAGATGATAAATCACCTCCGGTTTTGTGGTCTTGACCACATCCAGCACGTGGGAGAAATTACCGACGTCACCAGCGACGGCGTTCACCCGATCGGCCAAGCCGCCCAGACGGGCAGGCGAGGGGTTGCGGCTGAACACAGTCACTGTCCCTTCGCCCGCGTCCAACAATTGCCGTGCCACCTCCAGGCCGACAAAACCCGCACCACCTGTAATCAGCGTTGCCATGTCCTTTTCTCCTTATTGTTGGTCGCAACCTGGAAACTCCATGCTCGACCATTTCCCGTGTTCAGAACTAGCCTGTCCGACGCCTGGCGAAGTAGGCCTTGCCACTGGCTTTGGCGAAGCCTTAGAACGCCTTCGCGTCAGATTAGATGAACCAATATACCTTAACAGCGATTGCTGATCGCCTATCTCGCCATGACAGCAATCAATGTTCAATTGGGATGGTTTCCTGTATCGATGGCCGTTCGCAGAACCGGTCTATCCAGGTACTCAAATTACTGCGGTCGCTGCGCCATTGAAATTCGGAAGGGCGGCCTTCCCGTAGGTCCAATTTCGCGTTCGGCCAATGCCAATAGGGAGGTAGTGCGCAGGCTAGCAACAATTGGGCAATGGACAAGGAACCGTCAAACAGACCGTCTGCGACATCTTTATCCAATGAATCTGCTATTCGATGGGCACGGGCGGTTTCGTGATCAATGATTGTGGGGGAACGCTCGTCGACGGGTCGGTAAAATTCTCGGCCCCAGACGGAGATACCATCCAGCATGCTCCGCACCTTGGCTTCCAGGCGCAAGGCGGGCCATCGGTTTTCGTCGTAAGGGATATCGAAGATAGGCGCACCATCCAGCTGATCCAGATAGGTGCAGATCAGCGATGAATCCTCAAAAATCACGCCATCATCTGTGACCAGGGTCGGAACCCGGCCCGATGGATTGATGGCGTAGAGGGGGCTGTCCGGCGTGCGCGTCTGGATTGGTGTCACGGTGACACGGTCCTGCAGTCTCTTTTCAATGATCACTGCGCGAACCAGTCGTGAATAGGGCGAGGTCAAGGTCACATAAAGTTTCATTTACTAATCTTATGTCATTAGCGAGGGCAGGGGTTGTTGGTTGCCGAGATTTCAGTTGGCAGATCCTCAATGAGTGGGCTATTGACCGTCCATCCACTGGCTGCGCCCGGGCCAGGCTTCAACGAGTTGCCGCAATACCGGCCAAACCGGCTCGCCATCAATGATATCCTGGGCCAGGTGACCTGGTTCAGCATTGAATTCTAATTTTGACAGGTCAGTCATGCGCATCGGGTATAGCACTCCATCGAGATGGTCGCATTCGTGCTGCAGCAGCACCGCCAAAGGTCCCTGGGTATCCACCGCGATTTCTTTACCCTGCAGATCCTGGTAGCTCAGACGCAGGTTCTGATAACGCGGCACCTTGCCGTGCAGACCGGGAATGGAGAGACAGCGTTCCCAGCCTGAGGCGGTTTCATTGCCGGTCGGTTCCAGAACCGGATTAACCAGTACCACCCACGGATCAGGTGACTCCGCCGCCTTGTCCATCAGCCGTGCACTCATGCGATAGACCACCAGGCGACGGCATTCATAGACCTGCGGCGCGGCTATGCCCGAACCGCCCACGTGCACCAGGGTGTCTATCATATCGTTCGCCAAGCGGGCGATCTCCGGATCTGTCGGATCTGTTACCTCCACCGCACGGCGATACAGAATTGGGTTGCCCATCTGGGCGATTTCTCGGATTGCCATGTCTCATCCCCAAGCTAGTCTCGAAAACCTCACAACGCCGATCTAAATCAGATGGGCTTCCTATCTCCGTCATGGACGGATAGTACCGAAATACGTGGCGGTGGCTAGAGGCGGGTACCGCATTGTGGTGTCAGCAGTAGCAGTTTCGATATATTATCGACGCCATAGGTAGCTCTAGAGGGCATCGATGCCGACCTTTCTTACCGATCTGTTAGTAAAATATGTATTTTTTTTAGGCAGGGCTTCCAGAACCGAGTTTTGGTTAAGTTTCCTCGTTTTTTGCGTTCTATATTATTTAATTGGGGTTATCGATGCTGCTGGAATTACGTTTGGCTCCGACGAGTTCTCCCGGCTGCAACCCAATGATGATATCGGCCTTGGCATCCGCGATCTCAACCACCATGGCGGCTTTCAGGTTCAGGTGAGGCCTACATTCAGCATTTTATGGCTGCTAATTACCATTCCATTTCTATCGGTGACCTGCCGAAGACTTCATGACACCAACCGAAGAGCATGGTTTCTTCTCCTTTATTTCATTCCCTTTTTAGGTGTGATTTGGCTTCTTGTTCTTTGCACCTTGAAGGGAACGGAGGGCGATAACCG
>CAXGCE010000132.1:0-5923 GCA_964007795.1 uncultured Alphaproteobacteria bacterium
GTGCAGCCCGGCTGCGACCAGACCGGCGATATGGGCGATGTCGGCCACCACCACGGCGCCGACCTCGCGTCCGATCTGGCCGAAGCGCTCGAAGTCGATGATCCTGGGATGCGCCGTGGCCCCACACCACAGGAGCTTGGGCCGGTGCTTTTCCGCCAGTGCCGCGATACGGTCGTAGTCCAGCCTACCCGTCGCCTCGTCCACGCCGTATTGAACGGCCTCGTAGTGCAGCCCCGAAACGCTCACCGCCGCGCCGTGGGTCAGGTGGCCGCCGTGTGCCAGCGACAGGCCCATCACGGTGTCGCCGGGCCTGCCGAGGGCGACGTACACTGCCTGGTTGGCGGGCGAACCGGAGTAGGGCTGCACGTTCACGTGTTCGGCGCCGAACAGATCTCGGGCGCGCTGGGCGCAGGTGGCGAAGTCCTCGATGGTTTTTAGAATCTCATTTGGGCTAAGAGCGCGGGGCGTGGTCGGGTTGATGCGGGAGCTAATTGGGGAGGGGGCAACGGGCTCGGGTATACGGGAATATCGGCCTCCATGCAGGATCTGCATCAGGATTTTGCCGTGTGCCTGATGCACCGCATCCGTGATTAAGGCATGCCCTGTGGCGCCGTCTTCTAATGTGGCGCCGCCAAGGCCCAGGCTGCCGGATTCATTCGGTGAAATTCCACCAGTGACGATTAACCCGGCTTGTCCGGCTGCTCGGTCACCGAAAAAACGCGCCATACGACGAAAGCCGTCGGGGTGTTCCTCCAGACCGGTATGCATGGAGCCCATCATGACCCGGTTTCGCAACGTGGTGAAGCCAAGCTCCAACGGCGCCAGCAGGTGGGGATAGATGGCAGACATGATTTTCGCTCCGGTCGGGTTTGTCGTTGGCTGCCTGGACGGTTCAGATGCCTTTATTCTTATCCAGTAGTTGGAGTATCAGACTGCAGCTTTCCTGCAACTTGGCGTTTGCTTCCTCAATATCGCGGCGTTGTGGTCCAAGTACAGATAGGCGCTGCATTTTTAAGAGAGTTAAATTGAGAAAGGGCATAACGCAACGCACGTCCATATTATTTTCTCTGTTGGCTGCAGTTTGGATATTGCTAGGGACTTAGGCGAGGTCCCAGGCCGTTGCCACGCATTGGAATTCTTCTACCATTTGCGACTTAGTGTTGGCTGGTTCTTACGTGGGGACCCGTCCATGAAAAAAACTCTCATCCTGTTTGGAGCCAATCAAGCCGACTGCGCCCGACGTTGGCGCTGGTAAGGGTAAGGCGATCGGCCGGCGTCGGCGCATTTTCATCGTGGGGACAGCATAAATTTGTTTGTCTGCCTCCATCAACAACACGCCTGCGAATGTGTTACCCAACCTATGCCCCAATTTTTCCCACGCTCCCGCGGTACGCAACAGCATGTGCGACCGCAGCGGCGGGACATAAAGAGCCGATATTCGTTCACCTGGCAAAAATAGATTGTCGCGTAACAGACGGGACAACTGACCTGGACTATAGGGGTGGCCTTGCCCAAAAGGCGTCCGCTCCATCCGCGCCCAGATGCCTCGACGATTTGGCACCACCACCAACAGCCGTCCACCGGATGCCAGTACGCGCCAGATCTCCCGAAAAAGCGGCCCCACTTGCTCGGTATTTTCCAGTCCATGGACAAGCAATACCCGGTCGACGCTGGCATCGGGTAGCGGCAACTCCATTTCGTCGGCCAACGCGACCTGATTGCGGTCCCGGAGGGGCCAACGGTGAACGCCCTGTTGGGCGGGCATGAACGCCACGACCCTTCGCGCTTCGCCCTGGAACTGGCGCAGGTAAGGAGTTGGGTAGCCAAGAGCTAGCAAATCTAGGCCGCTTAAATCAGGCCACAACTGCCGGATCCGGTAGCGGACGAACTTACGTGCCACCTGTCCCAGTCGCGTTCCATAGAATTCCCGCAGATCTATGACATCAGGTCGCATGGTACATCAATGCATCCCCGGCTATGCAAAACAATTACGTGGCACGTTATTCACGGCCGCCCATCGCGCAATTGACGCCGAAATCTGTGGGCTATCCACGTACATTCAATTCATCAAATAAGGCATCAATGGCTCGGTCATCGATTTCAACACTGTACTTTTTGCGTAGAGCCGACCGGTATTGCGCCAAAATATCGTCTGTCATGGAAGCCCGGACAAACTCAGTCAGGCGGTTCAGATTTGCTTTATCCTTTTTTTTGTGGTCAGCATTTATGACCTTAACCAGGCGCACTATGGAGTGGCTGATGCCATCCTGTGCCGGACCTTCCGCTATCTCTCCATCGCGAAGCCCGAACAACTTGGTTGCTAGTTCGCCACCCAGTTTCTGATGAATTACTGCCTTTTGTCTGTTGAGCGGTTCCAGGGTCTTGACGGTAGAAACGCCGGCTTTGGCGAGGCTAGCCAGTTTTTTTCCGGAGCGGGTCTCTGCCGCAATTTTTTCCGCTTGCTCGCTGCCGGCCTTGGCTCGTCGTTCCTTTAAGACCGCCTTGCGGACTTCGCCGCGCACCTCGCCAATCGGTTTCACCGCGGTCTCGGTGATTTTGTTGACCTGCACCAGATAATAGCTCCCGTCAGAGGCTTCTTTTAACTCCCCTTCATCACCAATTTGGATTGCAAAGGCTTCACGGATAAAGCCGGGGGCCTTCGGCAGGTCGGCCACAGGGTGCCCGTCCCGGCCTCTGCCGCGACTGTCCACTGCAGATAGGACTCCATGATTAAGATTAAACACTTCGGCAATCTCTTTCAGTGTCGAACCGCCGGCCAGTTCATCCTCTACTTTGTTGGCCAACTCAAACATGACCTCGGCCGCTTTCTCCATCTTGACGTCTCGGATCAATTGCTCGCGAACCTCCGTGACCGGTTTTGTATGGCCCTCGATTACGTCTAGAACCCGGAAAATATGCCAGCCCAATCCGGTTTCGATGGGTTCGCTTATCTGACCCTTCGACATGGCAAAGACGGCTTCCGCGGCCTCTTCGGGCAAATCGGCCTTTAACATGCGGCCCAACTTGACGGATTGCTTATCCATATCTGCCAGTTCCTTCGCCACGGCATAAAAATCTCTGCCATCCTTCAGGCGGTCGGCAATTTTTAGTGCAGCTGTTTCCTCCGCTACCACAACTTGCTCCACCTCCCGGCTGGCAGGAGTGGTGAACTCGTTCAGGCGAGCCTCGTAGGCCGCCACCACTTCCTGGTCAGAGGCAAGAATTTCGTCTAACAAATGTTCAGGCCGTAGGGTCAGATACAACAGGGACCGGAATTCTGGCGCCATGAACTGGTTCTTATGCGCCTCATGATAGGCGTTTAAATCGGTTTCGGTGGGATTGGCGACGGCCGTTACCTTGTCGTAAGGCAGATTGAGAACTTCGAAAATTCTCGTTTCCTCTTGGAACTGGTAGAACGCCTGGACCACGGGTGCCGGTGCCTGTGTTCCACCGGTAATGGATGCAAACAATTGGTCGCGAGATAGATCACGGCGCGATGCCGCGATGTAAGTCTGTTCATTAAATCCATTCTGAGCGATCACCTGCTCGAAACGCAACTTATCAAAGCGCCCGAAACTATTTTTAAAAGCTGAGGACTGCTGAATCCATGCAACGATATCCGCGTCCGAAATTGTCAGTTCAAGTTCTGCCACTTCTTGGTCATACAATGCCCGCGTTACGGCCTGCTGTATTACCTGATCCACCATACCCAACTGCCGGGCCTGCTGGGTGTCAAAAGTGGGGCCAAGGCTTTGCTGCATGCGGCGGACCTGGCGGTTAAAATCGTTGAGGAATTCACGTCCGCTAATCTTGGTATCGGCCACTGTTACCACGGCGGCATCCGGTTTCAGGCGGAATAGGTCTCCAATCCCCCAGGCTGCGAAGCTGAGGACCAATAGTCCTAAAAAAATCTTGACAATCCAGGAGCCGGTACTTTCACGTAAGGTGTTCAGCATGCTGTATTCTGATCCAACTAATTCATTCAAATTTCGCCGCTACGAAAGCCGCAAGTAACCATCGAAACGGCGCGGCATCATAGGAACCGAGCAGCTTTGGAGCAAGCATCGATCAGAGCCCTTTGATCATACCCGCGATGGCAAATTTCTGCTACATCTTGCCCAAACGTAGCGATAAACGAGGATGCTGGATATGGCTGCAAAAATACGCCCCCTGATTGCCGGAAACTGGAAGATGAATGGCCTGAAATCGGTCGGCAAACGGGAGGTGATGAAATTGGCGACGCGACTGGCAAAACGACCAAGGGCGGAATGCGACGTGCTGGTTTGCCCGCCTGCGACACTGTTGGCGACCCTGCGTGAAGCCGTGAAGGGCAGCCGCCTTGCGATTGGGGGGCAGGACTGCCATGCGAACGAGGCGGGGCCTCATACTGGCGATGTTTCCGCCGCCATGTTAATGGATTTGGGTTGTGCATACGTCATTGTCGGCCATTCGGAACGGCGTGCCGACCATAAAGAAAGCAACAAGATGGTTCGCGCCAAGGCGGAAGCAGCACATAAAGCGGGCCTGCGCGCTATCGTTTGCGTCGGTGAAACGGCGGCAGAGCGAAAGCGCGGTAAAACGTTGGAGGTAGTCGGAAAACAACTAACGGTATCGCTGCCCAGGAATTGCATCGCCAAAAATACCGTGATCGCATATGAACCGATCTGGGCGATTGGTACCGGCCTGACCCCAACGACGGATGACGTGGCGGAGGTTCATGGCTTTATCCGGGCCCGGTTGCAAAGGCGGTTTCGTGACCAGGGAGTTAATATGCGGCTGCTGTATGGCGGTTCTGTAAAAGGATCCAACGCGGCTGAACTTTTGTCGGTGCGAAATGTTAATGGTGCTTTGGTTGGCGGGGCATCCTTGACCGTTGCTGATTTCTGGCCCATCGTCCAGACATGTATTTAGGTGGAGTGGCGTCATGAGCGAAGATCATGACGATAGTCATTTAAGCGATACTGAACTGCGGGTACGCACTCTGGAATCTCTGTTGGTTGACAAGGGCATTGTCGATCCGGAGGCTTTAGAGGTGCTGATTCAGACGTACGAAGAAAAGATCGGTCCGCAGAACGGGTCTCAAGTGGTGGCTCGCGCTTGGTTCGAGCCCGAATATAGGGATTGGCTGTTGCGGGATGCCACTACGGCTATTGCAGATATGGGTTACCGGGGCCTCCAGGGTGAACATATGTATGTGGTAGAAAATACCCCGGACGTTCATAACTTGGTCGTCTGCACGTTGTGTTCCTGTTACCCTTGGCCCGTTCTGGGACTACCGCCCACTTGGTATAAATCAGCGCCCTACCGGTCCCGTGCGGTGATCGACCCGCGGGGCGTACTGGCGGAATTCGGTACCGAGGTGGGCTCTGATGTTGCGGTGAGAGTCTGGGATAGCACTGCGGAATTGCGCTATCTGGTGTTACCTGAACGTCCCCAGGGTACGGATGGCATGAGCCAAAAAGAGCTGGCTCAACTGGTCAGTCGGAACGCCATGATCGGCGTCGAAAAGGTGGCGGCACCATGAACGGTGCCCACGATCTAGGCGGTATGCACGGCCTTGGTCCCATTGGGGCGGAGTCGGGCGAACCAGTTTTTCATTATGATTGGCAACGCCGGATCATGGCGATGAACATGGCGGCTGGTGCCATAGGAAAGTGGAACCTCGACATGTCCCGCCATGCCAAGGAAAGGCAATCGCCCGCACAATACCTGCGTAACAGTTATTACCAGAACTGGCTTGTGGGGTTGGAGAAATTGCTGCTGGAGACTGGGTTGGTCACGGCGGAGGAACTGGCAAACGGCCAGTCTGCGACGCCCTTGCCTGACGATTTGGCCCAAAGGGTGTTAAAAGCGGAAAACGTAGAGGAGGTTTTGCGGCGCGGTGGCCAATATATTATGGAGGATGATCTTCCACCCCAGTTCA
>CAXGCE010000133.1:0-5893 GCA_964007795.1 uncultured Alphaproteobacteria bacterium
CACAGGTATTGCAAATACTGAAACTGTCTGATTCGGCAAAAGTTATGTTGCACTTCTCAAACGAAGGTGCAATGATGGTTTCTGTTGATTCAGGACTTGGCAAGTATCAATATATTATTCCAGCTCAGGCGCAGTAATGACAGATGACAAAAGGCAAGAACATTTAGGAAATTTTAATAGAAATTTTGCAGTGTTCTTGCCTGCGATCTCAAACTTTTATAATACATTTATTTCCAAGCAAAGAGTTACAGAAGGTGCTCATATTCCAAAAGAAAGAATTCCTATTAATAATAAATTTCTGACGTTTTTACTGCGGATTCTGTCATTCCGTTCGAGACCAGCTTCCGCTTCAGGTTTTTCCGAATTGCGCTTTTTTATCGTGTTTTTTTGACAACATGAAATCAATAGTAGCCCCGGTTTTATCAACAGCTCTATAAAGGTAATGCCACACACCTTTTACTTTTATATACGCATCGTCCATACGCCAACGGCTACCTACTTGAGATTTATAGCGTTTAGTGAATTCGTTTTCTAATAAAGGAGAGTATTTGACAACCCAACGATTGATGGTTGAATGATCAATTTCAAAACCACGTTCACTGAGACTACGGGCAAACTCAACGAGGCCGGTTTTATCAGAGACGCTAATAAGAGCTCGTTTCATGTGGTAGACCAAGGATTAATCGTGGTGAAGATAGATAGTAAGCCAAAAAAGTGGAGTACAGCTTGACACAATGCAAGCGGTTCCGTAGACTTTCTGGCTTCAGGGTTTTTTCTAGATTTCGCAAGTTGAGACCGCGCTAACATCCTGAGTAAGTAGAAAGAAAAAGTATGAGTCGCATTACAGGTAAGGTCAAGTGGTTCAATAACGCCAAGGGTTATGGATTTATTGAGCCAGGCGACGGTACGAAGGATGTGTTTGTGCATATTTCGGCCGTGGAACGGGCAGGTATGCAGAGCCTGCGTGAAGGCCAGAAGGTCGAATTCGAACTTGTTGCCGGAAGGGATGGCCGTGCGGCAGCAGAGAATTTGGTCGCCCAAGACTAAGTTCTCGCCAATTCGGCGTCATATAACACAGTATGGCGCGCGGACGTTTGATCCGGCCGTTACGGTTTGTTGCCTATGACCCGACGGCTACTGCGACATCGAACTCCAGAGCTGCATCTTCCAGAATGCGCCAAGTGTAATCCGCCAGGCTGCGACCTACGTGCACATGATAGCTGCCGTCATACAGGTTGCGTAGGATTATTTGAATACCTGCCAGTACCGTGCGACTGCACCAGGGTTGAGATCGCTTTAGGTCATGCAAATCTAGCGGGCAGTGTTTGGTTAAGACATCAACCGCGCGGGCACCGGATATGGCAATGATTTGCTGACCGTCGCCAATTCTGATCAGGGCGTGACGGCAGCCTGCGAGACCAGCGGTGAGATGTTCGAGGGTTTTATCACCTATAATGAGCCATTCATTGGGCCCCAGCCAACATGCGGCGTAATCGTTCTGATTGGTTATGCCAAAGGGAGCGATGGGCAGGCCAAAACCCATGGCGCCGAGAAAGCCTTCCAAGAATGCCGGGTCATCACTCTCCCCACGCAGAATTAAGGATGGGTGATAGGGCAAGGCCCGCAAGACAACAGCGGCACTTTCTGTATTGCCTGTGGCGCGGCCGGCAAGGGCTAGATGAGCCAAGGGTTCATGGCGGGGCTGGGTCATCTTGCTCTATTTCCTGGATCCAAAAAGCGCGGTGCCGTTACCGCCACCGGCACAGTACTCCCATCAAAGGCTGCGTGGATTGTTTCGCCGTGCCGTTCGTGCCCGCGATTCAGAAGGGCCAGGGCGAAGGTGCGGCCCAGGTTAGGACTGTTATAGGATGAAGTGACATGGCCCTGGGCCCGTTGTGGCGGTGTGGGGTCGGAGGTCTCGATCAGTTGTGCTCCTTCGGGTAAGCGCAGGGTCTTGTTTTGGGGCAGCAGGCCTACCAGTTGCGGCCGGTCAGGACGCCGGGTATCGCCGCGAAACAGGGAGCGCTTGCCGAGAAAATCCTTTTTGCTGCTGACCATGCGGCCCAAACCCAGATCATGAGGTGTCACGGTGCCGTCGGTTTCCTGACCCACCATGATAAAGCCAACCTCGGCTCGTAGCACATGCATGGCCTCGGTCCCGAACGGCGTGATGCCGTATTTTTCCCCTGCCGTTATCAGAGCATTCCACAGCGCCATGCCGTGGCCGGCAGGGACATTGATCTCGAAAGATAATTCCCCCGTAAAGCCGATACGGAACACCCTGGCCGCTATGCCGTCGACCGAGCCGTCCTGCCACGTCATGTGCGGAAAAGCCTCTGGTGAAAGATCCCAATCAGGCGAAAGTTCATGCAGCAACGCCCGGGCGTTGGGACCGCAAATTGCGGCCACGGCCCATTGCTCGGTCGTCGATGTGCAATACACATGCAACTCGGGCCATTCGGTTTGTGACCAGTTTTCCAGCCAGTCCAATACGTGGGCCGCTCCGCCGGTGGTAGTGGTCATATGGAAATGCTCATTATTCAGTCTGGCGGTGACGCCGTCGTCAAACACCATGCCGTCCTCGCCCAACATTAGGCCATAACGACAGCTGCCAACCTTCAGGCTCTTCCAACCATTAATATAGATACGGTTAAGGAATTCCGCCGCGTCTGGGCCTTGAATATCGATTTTGCCTAAAGTTGTGGCGTCCATGATACCCAGGCTGGTGCGAGCGGCGCGGACCTCGCGATCCACCGCCTGTTGCATGTTTTCACCGTTCTGAGGCGTGTAATAGGGGCGGTGCCATTGCCCTACAAGTTCGAAAACCGCGCTGTTGGCCTGGTGCCATCCGTGCATCGGCGTGCGCCTTACCGGTTCCAACAAAGGCCCAATACGTCGCCCGGCAATTGCTCCGAAAGTAACTGGTGCAAATGGTGGCCGGAAGGTAGTGTGGCCCACCTCGGGGACCGGCACATCTAAAGCCTGTGCCACGATGCCCAGAGCGTTGATATTTGAGGTTCGGCCCTGGTCTGTCCCCATACCCGTAGTTGTGTAGCGTTTCACATGTTCAATAGAGCGGTAGCCCTCCCGTGCTGCCAAATGCAGATCGGCGGCGGTGACGTCCGATTGGAAATCCACGAATGCCTTACCCTTGCCCGGTATGTACCAGAGGGAGAGAGGCGGGGTCATTTTCGGCGTATCTTTGGCTATGGGCTTTCGCGGCCCCCGTCCCCGGCGGCGATGGCCCGCGTCGTTTGCGGCGGCATTGCCGGCTTCGGCCCCCGCAGTCAAACAGGTCTGCAAATCGAAATCACCGTTTGCTGCCCCGGCGACGCGCACCTTTTGTCCGGCTGTGCCGGGCAAAAAACAGCCTAGGCCGTCATCCCAAGTCAGCTTTGCGCCTGATTGGGATAAGAGGTGCAGACTGGGTGTCCAACCACCAGACAGACACAACAGGTCGCAATCCATGGGCCGGTCCCGGTTGCCTAAAGTGCTGTCTTGCGCATCGTTCAGTTTGCCGATGTGTACGGCCGTGACTTCGCGTCTCCCTTCCACAGCCGTGACCACCCGTTCAGCCCTGACCGGTATGCCTGCCGCCTCCAATTCAGATAACCAGCCCAAGGGTGGCGCAGGACGTGGATCGACTACGGCCGCCACCTCTATGCCTGCCGCGTGCAGGTCTAGGGCCACCGGATAGGCACTGTCGTTGTTAGTGAACACCACGGCCCGCCGTCCAGGTCGAACGCCAAAACGGTTTGCATAGACCTGCGCCGCGCCCGCGAGCATTACTCCGGGCCGGTCGTTGTTAGCCAGGACCAGCGGTCGTTCCAAGGCCCCAGTTGCCAGCACCACTTGCTTAGCGCGCACCTGCCAAAGGCGCTGGCGGGGTTGATGCGTCTTGGGTGCTAGCTGATGATCGGTCATTCGTTGCAGCATGTTCAGGGCATTGTGGTCGTGATAGGCAAATACCGTAGTGCGCGGGAGCAGCAGGACGTTTTCGGCGTTTTGGAGTTCCTTGAGACTGCCGGCCGCCCAGTCCATTCCCGCCGCACCATCAATCCTTTGGTCATTGCCCAACAAGGCACCGCCCATTTCTAGGCCTTCATCGGACAGTATCACCCTTGCCCCGGTGCGCCCGGCCCATTGCGCCGCAGCCAGGCCCGCTGGCCCGCCGCCTATCACGAGAACATCACAATGAGCGTACTGCTTATCGTAACGGTCGGGATCGCTGTCGACCGCCGCTCGGCCCAGCCCAGCCATGCGGCGAATGAAATGTTCGTAGGCAGGCCACAGACTTGCCGGCCACATGAAGGTCTTATAGTAAAATCCTGCGGGAAACAGAGGCGACAATCGATCATTAACCGCGCCCAGGTCATAGCGTAGGCTGGGCCAGCGGTTCTGGCTTTCCGCTTCCAGACCGTCGTACAGGGTTGCCTCGGTGGCACGAACATTTGGCTCCGCTCGGCCGCCGGTGCGCAGGCGCACTAGACCATTGGGTTCCTCGCCCCCAGATGCCATCAGCCCGCGCGGACGGTGATATTTGAAACTGCGTCCTACGAGGCGCACCCCATTTGCCAGGAGGGCTGAGGCTAACGTATCGCCTCGGTGACCCTGCATGGTATTGCCATCGAAACTAAACGTAAGCGTTTCATCGCGGTCAATCCGGCCTCCTTCGGACCTCCGGTTGATTTGAGTATTCATTCAGGCAGTTCCGGCTTGGCATCGCCAACGCGATAGATGGCCAGGATCTCGTGGGTGGTGCTGCTGCGGGCCGCGTTGAACCAACGGCCGCAACCGTGGCTGTGACGCCAGCGTTCATAGTAAACGCCTTTTTGATTGGTGCGCATGAAGACATAATCGCCCCAGGCAGTGTCATCCATATCTTCCGAATTCAAAGGACGCACAATATGACCTTCGCCGCCGCAGGAAAATTCCTCTTCAGAGCGGACACCGCACCAGGGACAGTCAAGCAAGAGCATCAGTGGGCCACCGCCGCGGCGCCATGCTCGGCCACTAAGGCGCCGCTGTAAAATCGCTCCAGGGCAAAGGGCGCGTTGATCGGATGGGGTTCATCCTTGGCTAGTGTGTGGGCGAATACATGGCCCGAACCGGGCGTCGCCTTGAAACCGCCGGTGCCCCAGCCGCAATTGAAGAATAATCCTTTTACCGGCGTCGCGGAAATTATGGGGCTAGCATCAGGACAGACATCCACAATGCCGGCCCATTGCCGCATCATCTTCAGGCGGGAGGTGATTGGGAACAGTTCCACCACCGCTCTGATAGTTTCCTCAATCACACCAAAGCTACCGCGCTGAGCATAGGAATTATAGAGATCGATACCGGCGCCGATCACCAACTCACCCTTATCCGATTGGCTCATATATGCATGCACCTTGTTGGACATAATCACCGTCGGCATTACCGGCTTTACAGGTTCTGATACCAGTGCTTGCAAGGGGTGGCTATCCAGGGGCAGGCGGATACCGGCCATGCCGGCTAGGACTGATGAATGCCCCGCTGCCACTACGCCTACCTTGGAGGTGCTGATATCCCCCTGTGTGGTGTTCAGCCCCTCAATTCTGCCATCACGAATATCGAAGCCTGTAACTTCGCAGTTTTGGATGATGTCGACGCCCAGTTTGTCAGCTCCCCGGGCATAACCCCAGGCCACGGCGTCGTGACGTGCAACTCCTGCCCGCCGCTGCAGTGTGCCGCCGATAACGGGATAACGAATGTCGGGGTCCAAGTTCAGAATTGGGCAGATTTCAGCTAATTGTGTGGGGCCAACCCATTCTGCATCCACACCTGCCAACTGATTGGCGTAAATGCGCCGTTTCAACTCCCGCTCCTCATGGGGATCATGGGCCAGATTAATCACGCCTCGGGCAGAAAA
>CAXGCE010000134.1:0-5888 GCA_964007795.1 uncultured Alphaproteobacteria bacterium
TGCACCGGACATGCGCGGCTACGGCCGGTCGTCCGTGCCCAAAAAGCATGAGGACTACGCCCAGGTGGAAATCGTCGCCGACATGATGGAGTTGCTTGACGATCTGGGCCGAGAGCGGGCTGTTTGGATTGGCCACGACTGGGGTAGCCCCGTGGTCTGGAACATTGCCTCTCATCATCCTGATCGCGTGCAGGCGGTATCCAGCCTGTGTATCCCCTACGGCGTCGTCGAGCACGGCCTGGAGGGCTTGATCGCCACGGTCGACCGTTCAGTATATCCCGTCGATGAGTTTCCTGCTGGTCAATGGGAATACATGTGCTTCTACGAGGAAAATTTTGCTCATGCCACCGCCGGTTTTGAGGCCAATCCTTACAACACTGCCAAGGCATTATTTCGCGGTGGCGATCCGGCCGGTAGGGGCAAGCCTTCGCGAACTGCATTCGTGCGCAAACATGGGGGCTGGTTCGGTCCGGACAATGTTGCTCCGGACGTCCCTCGTGACGACCTTGTAGTCAGCGAAGAGGATTTATGGACTTACGCCTCCGCGATGTCGCGCACCGGCTTCTTCGGAGCGGATTCCTACTACATGAACCACAAGCGCAATGCCGCCTACGCCAAGAAGGCTCTAAACGGCGGAAAGTTGGATATGCCGGTGTTGTTTATTGCCGCCCGCTACGACTACACCTGCGAATGCATAGATTCCGACCTGGCCAAGGGCATGCCGGACTTGTGCAGCGATCTGACGAGCGTAGTGGTCGACAGTGGCCACTGGATGGCTCAGGAAAAACCCACGGAGGTTAACGCCGCCCTTTGTCACTGGCTGGCGACCAAGGTGTCTGATGCCTGGCCGGGTGGCGGCGGCAGCTAGGCATTGCATCGGGGAGGGACTGCCTCCGCCCGATAAGAAAATGCCCTATTGGTTCGCCTCATTAGGGTTATCATTCACGCGACCTTGCCGCGCCCGAGTAGATTAATGTTCCAAGCCGTGCACGATAAATCCCCGGGGGCGTATACTTTGAGTGGAGGTTCCGGATGTCTGGATTAGCTCAGGACAATTTGGCGATCGCCCTGGAGGCTATCGACAGCCATAGCGATAAACTCAACTGCCTGGTTACGTCGACGGCTGAACAGGCGAAGGAGGCCGCTTTCGCGGCCGACAAGGCGGCGTCGGAGGGCGTCTGGCCGGGCCTTCTCTACGGCATGACCATGGCCATCAAGGACAATATCGACACGGCCGGCGTTCGCACCACCTCCGGCTCCCTGCATTTTAAGGATATGGTGCCCAATCGGGATGCCTTCGTAATCGAAAGGCTGCGGTCGGCTGGTGCGGTCATCGTCGGCAAGGCGGCGATGCAGGAATTCGGCTTTGGCGTCCGTACATTCAGCCCGGTGAGTGGACAGTGCCGCAACCCATGGGACCAAAGTCGCATTCCCGGCGGCTCCTCTGGTGGCTCAGGCGTTACCGTTGCCGTCGGCATTGCTCAGGCTTCCTTAGGCTGCGACACGGGAGGATCAGTTCGCCTACCGGCGGCCTTCAACGGCATATCCGGTTTGCGGCCTACGCACGGCCGGGTGCCAAACCACGGAGCGACCCCCATAAGCGCCAGCTACGACACAATTGGCCCCATGGCCAGAAACGTGAGCGACCTGGCCAGGATCCTGGCTGTCATTAGTAACGAAGGTCCCGGTGCGGCGCCGACTTCGGCAACAGACCTGGGGAATTTCCTGCCCACCCTGAACGACGGGGTTTCAGGTCTGCGAATTGGCGTGCCGCGCAATCATTACTTTGTCGGGTGCGACGACGATATTGCGGATGCCGTTATGAACGCCATCCGTGTACTCGAAGGGCAGGGGGCTCACATTATTGATGTTGACGTTGACGGCGCCGAAGAAACACAGGACTGGTACACAATTCAGGTTTACTCGGACGCCTGCGCCTTTCATGAAAAACGCATAGACGAGCATCCGGAATTATTCGAGCCGCAGGTTCTCGAGCGGATGTTGGTCGGGCGCACCTTTACGGCGGTGGACTACGCCAACGCCTGCCGTGCGCGGGAGGCCTGGCAGAGGAGCTTGTCAGCACTCTATCAGGACATTGATATTTTGGCTTCGCCAACGACACCCCAACCGCCCGCCTTCCTTGATGATGACAAGTCATTACTGGAGGCGACCAAGGCGGCGGCCCACAATTCCTATGCCGGCGGCTTCGGCGCCAATCCTGGTCTGTCACTGCCGTCCGGTTTTGACCGCAACGGTCTGCCTATCGGCCTGCAATTGGAGGCCGCATGGTGGGACGAGCCGATGTTGCTGCGCGCGGGCACAGCCTACCAGGCGGCAACGGAATGGCATTTGGCGACGCCGTCACTGACGTAAAAATAGAAGTATGAACAAGGCCATTATTGACGGCATAGATTAAAACAAGAGACTGTTTCCATCTCGGCCCTTTACATCGCAATTTTGAGCCTAGAAATTTTGAAGAGGGGAATATCATGACAGCCCTGGAGAGAACGCAAGCGTGTCTTGATCATATCGAGCGCCATAACGAAAAAATTAATGCCTTCATCACTGTTATGTCGGATCAGGCGCTTGACGACGCCGCAAAAATTGACGCTAAAATGGAAAGTGGTGATTGGTCTGGACTGCTGGCGGGCATGCCGATTTCCATAAAGGACTGCATTGATGTCGCCGGCGTTCCCTGCACCAACGGCACCCTCTTTTATCGGGATTACGTTCCAAACCAGGATGCGCCGATTGTTCGCGCCCTGCGCCAAGCAGGAGCCGTAATACTTGGAAAAACCAATCTGCATGAATTCTGTTACGGCGCCACGACCCAAAACCCGCATTACGGTCCCGCCCGCAATCCATGGGACCTCGAACGCATTCCCAGCGGCTCCAGCGGCGGAGCTGCGGCTTCCCTTGCCGCCAATATGTGCATTGGCGCCGTCGGCTCGGACACTGGCGGCTCCGTTCGCGTCCCCGCATCGGTAAATGGAGTAAGCGGCTTGAGGCCGACAATGGGCGCCATTCCAATGAGCGGCAGCAAGACCAAGCTGTCGCCAGCAATTGATACTACTGGGCCGTTAGCACGGTCTGTCATCGACCTCGCGCGTATGTTTGCCGTGATGGCCTTCTTCGATGAGAACGACCCAACTTCAATAGACCACGAATGGGAAAATTTTTTGCCGCGACTGGATGCCGGTATTGAAGGGGTCCGCATTGGCGTGCCAAACAATTATTTTTTTGATGACCTTGCGCCGGGCATCAGTGACGCCGTGAGGGAGGCCGCCGATAAACTTGCATCCATGGGCGGCGTTTTAACTCCAATTGATCTCGAGGGCGCCGAAACCATTCAGGCCAATGTGATGCCCATGGTGTGGGCGGACCTGTACGCGTTTCATCGGGAACGCGTTGAAAACCAAGCGGATATGTTTGGGGAGGATGTCCTCAATCGTATCCTGCTCGGCAAGTCCGTTTCAGGAGCCGATTACGCCGAGGCGCTGCAACAACGGCAGACTTGGAACAGGAGGGTGGAACGCTGTCTACAAGCAGTGGACGTCATACTGACACCGACGACGCCCGTGCCTGCACCCAGGATCGCCGATAGTAAGGATATGTTGGCAACGACGCACCGTCTTACGTCCTTCACATTTCCATTTTCCTGGGTTGGCGTGCCCGGCCTTTCCATTCCCTGCGGCTTCACCAGTGATGGACTACCAATCGGCGTCCAAATACACGGCCGTCACTGGGGGGAGGGTCTGCTGCTTCGGATTGGCGCCACGTTCCAGAGGGAAACCGATTGGCATCTTCGCAAGCCGCCCCTAATCAATTGATCGTCATTAGCTGACAGTCTCCGCTCCGCCCCGTAAAAATTTGACAATGGGTCGTCATCTCCCAGTCGGCGTTAATCCGCGGCATAAGTTTACTGGCTGTTCAAAGAATGAGCAGGCAGGACAATAGGGGCGGTGACCAGTACGGTTAGTCACTGTTGGCTTTAGCCGGCCAACGCTCCTTCAGCGCCATCAGGATGATGCCCACGGCCATTAAAGCCAGTGCCAACCAGATACCAATACCCAGACGTTCGCCAAATATCAGGGCACCCCAGCCTATTCCGGCGACCACCGCCAGATAATTAAACTGGGCAAAGAATGTTGGCCCCGCCAGCCGAATAATTTCCAGAAACAGTATGACAACGACGCAATTGACGACAATCGACCCCGTCAATGCCCAGTCACCTGCTCCCATGCCGCCAGGCGTCGACCACTGATCAAAGGCGAACATGAAAGGGGCAACGATTATTGCCGATCCAAGCAAAATCCCGGCTGCCATGGTGACGGAGGTTGCCTCGAGGGGGCGCAACACGGCGGCGGCGACATTGGCGGTAGCAAAACATAGCGGCGCCAGTAGCGATAAGAGGAACCAACCAACCATATCGGCCGTCGGTAAAACGGCTGTTGGACCCACTAAAATGGCGACACCGCCCAACCCAAATAAAATGCCGAGCACTCCCAGAATGTAGAGCCGGTCAATTCGAATGGCGACACTGATCAGGTAGGTAAACGGAGGTGACAGAGCCAGGACCATGGTCAGAACGCCGGCCGGCAGGTTTGGTGCAACGTACGTGAGCAGCGACGTTGAAAAGCCAATACCTAGGCCGCCGATTATGAAGTAGACCCGAAGGTGCGGCCAGCTCCATTGCGGCGGCTCTTTGCGCAGGAGGGCAATCAAGTACAGGATGGCGCCTGCGAACAGTGACGTCCAGAAGGCGTAACTTATCGGCGGCCAGGACGCCTCCGCGGCTATCTTATTTAGTGAGAAAAGGCTGCCATAAAATATGGCCGCCGCAACCAGCATTACATAAGGCAAAAATCCAAAACTCTTATTCATAATTATAATGTCCCCAATTTTGGGAGGGTTACATGTAGTGCCGTGAAAATTATCGTCGGAGAACTTTAGTATTTCGGAGGGCGAACCGCCAGGATCAACGGCATAGCCACTAATGCGGTCAGTGCAAAAAACATGAAGGCATTGAGATAACCAATCATCTGTGCCTGCCGACCAATTTCATGCACAATTGGTGCGGCCTGATGGGCACCGGACAAAGTCCCTTCGAGACCCCAGGTGGCCGGGCGGCCCGGCTGCAGCCGCTCAATAATTTCCGCAAATGACAACTTCGACGTTCGGAGAGCGATCGCCACTGACGCAGAAATGTGCACGGAACTGCCAAAGAGACGGAGCAGATGAAATAGTGAAGACGTTAGTGGTAGTTGCGCCGGCGGCACCCTACCGAGGGTGATCACGGTCAGGGGCACCCAAACAAATCCGATCCCCAGACCAGAGAGAAAGCCGGTCCATGCCAGTTGAAAATCGGTCACATTTATGTCGAAGGTGGCCGTTGCCCAACCAGAGATGACCTGAAGGATAAAACCGAAAAATAGCCAAATTCTTGGGTCGTACCGGGAACCCCAGAGCAGGACGACGAAGCCCAACGTCATGCCAAGGCCGCGAATGGCCAGTAGGACGCCGATCATCTCCTCCGGATAGCCGCGCAGGTTTTGCATCATGTTTGGCAGCAGTACCATCGGCGAGTAACTCAACATGCCGAATGCGAGGACGAGCAGCAAACCGATGGCTAGTTGCCGGTTAGCCAAGATACGGAGGTCGATGTACGGCGTGCGCCAGGATAGGCTGTGCACCACAAACAGATAGAGGCAAACAATTCCGGTCAGGCATTCAATGGTGATTTCCGCTGAGTCGAACCAGTCGTTTCGCTCACCACGGTCAAACATCAATTGAAAACAGGCAATTGCGAGCGATAAAAAGATAAAGCCCCGCAAGTCCAGTCGGCGCTCCCGCTGTGGCCGGTCACGCGGAATAAAGATCAATACGGC
>CAXGCE010000135.1:0-5867 GCA_964007795.1 uncultured Alphaproteobacteria bacterium
GGCCACGTGTTCCTTAAGTTTTTCTGTACCTTCAAATATGCTTCCGGTGCCGTAGGCATGAACGGCGACATAGACCCAGGTCGGCAGGACCTTACCGGTCAATTCCCTAGTCGGGTACCAGTTTGGCGTAATGTAGCTTTGTGGTCCTTGAAACATCACCAATAACTCATGGTTATTTGTGATGGCTTCAGCAAGCGGATTAGGCTTGGCAAAGTGGCAGCGAAGGGTGCCGTAGGGTTGTGCGGAGGTGTCCAGCTCCATGGGCAGATGAGAGGCAACCAAGCCATCGGGCCCTAGGCCAACGACAGTGGCAAGGCCAATCCGGCGCATCGTTTCATGAAGTACATCCACGCGGTCTTCTCGAAAGTGGGCAGGCAAGTACATGAATATCTCCAAATGCGGCGTAGATGCCCTATCTAAGAAACCAGGTCATATTCGTCCAGGTTAGGTGCCTTCATATCGTCGCAAAACCGGTCATAGGTAAAGGGCCACATTGCAGGATTGCCATTTTTGTCCAAATACCAGCTTTGACAGCCAGTAACCCACACCGTGTTGCCCATGGCCGACGCGATATCGCTGTTAAACTGTTCCATCGCTGAGCGTTTTGCCGAAATTTCATCCGCCTGTCCTAAACGCCAAACCTCGATTAACTGCATGATGTAGTCCAATTGCTTTTCCGAGATGTCTATCAAGGAGAAATTCCCAATCGGGCTGTTGGGGCCTACTAGCATGAAGAAATTCGGAAACTCAGGCATTGATATGGAACGGTGTGCCTGGGTTGATTTTGCCCAAACATCCTTCAAGTCCGCGCCATCTCTGCCGATTAGATCCATGGGCTGCATGAAGCTGTGACCGTTAAATCCGGTAGCCAGGACCAGTACGTCCATTTCGTGTAGGTGGCCGTCCTTGGTACGCACGCCGCCCGTCTCCACCTGCTCGATGGGTTCGGTCACTAACTTGGCATTTGGTTTCTGGATAGCTTCGTAAAAGCCTGTGGATATTATCAGTCGTTTGCAGGCGGCCTTGTAGTCTGGGGTCAACTTCGCCTTCAGCTCCGGGTCATGTACGTTGTTTTCCAAATTTTCTCGGCATCGTGCCTCGACCCGGCCCATCTCAAACTCATCACCGATCACCGCCCGGCCGAAGGTATCGGCAAACAGCCGGGTCAGGGAGGCATGCAATTCGTCCATAGCGCCCGGCTCCTTACGAAACACGTCCTTTTCCTGCTCGCTGAAGGGAGGGTTCTCCTGCGGAAAAATCCATTGAGCGGTGCGCTGAAAAAGGGAGAGATGGGACACCTTGTTGGTCAGGTCCGCTGTAATTTGCACGGCGGTGGAGCCGGTGCCGACAATGCCGATACGCCGGCCATTCAGTGGGACGTCGTGGTTCCAGCGGGCTGCGTGAAACACATCGCCTACGAAGTCATTCAGGCCTTCAAAGTCGGGATAGATGGGGTGGTGCAGTACACCGGTAGCGGATATGACGATATCGACCACGTCCAATTCCTGCTCGCCGCACTTGAGATGCCAATTGCCGTTCTGGTAGCGAGCCTCCGTGATCTCTCGGTTGAATTTTATGAAGCGTTTAACGTCGAATTTTTTTGCCACCGCTTCGAAATAGGCCAGTATTTCTGCGCCGGGGGAGAAACGGTGGCTCCATTCCGCATTGGGCTCAAAGGAGTAGCGGTACATGTGCGAGGGCACATCGCAGCTCAAGCCCGGATAGGTATTGTCGCGCCAGGTGCCGCCCAGACGGTCAGCTTTTTCATAGATGGTGAAATCCGTGATGCCGGCATCCTGGAACTTGATGGCAGTCAGAATGCCGGACATTCCTGCCCCGATGATCGCAACTTTTGGTTTGCGCGTTGTACTCTTCTGGCCACTCATAAAACGATCTTCCTACAATAGTCGTCATTGTTGTCATAGCATCAATTCGAGGACAAATGGCATGGCAATTCGTCACACTTGGCACCTATCACGGCTGCGGGCTGTTGGGTTAGGTTTGCAGCTCGATCAAAGGGAGGGATGAAAAATGGCGACATATCTGAAACAGGGGCTTGGCCAAGAGGAAGTGGACGAGGCTGACGCCAAGGTGCGGGCCCAGGTGGAAGCCATCCTGGATGAAATCCGGCGGTGCGGGGATGAGGCGGTACGCGAATTGTCCAAAAAATTCGACAGCTGGAACCCCGATAGTTTTCGGCTTTCCGAGACTGAGATCGAGGTGGCTATGTCAAAAGTAGCCAAACGGGACCTGGACGACATCCGTTTTGCCCAAGAGCAAGTGCGCAATTTTGCCCAGCATCAGAAAGACGCCTTAAGAGATATAGAAGTGGAGACAATGCCCGGCGTAGTATTGGGCCATAAGAACATTCCCGTTAATTCTGTCGGTTGCTACGTACCCGGTGGGAAATACCCCATGGTTGCCTCCGCTCACATGTCTGTGGTTACGGCTAAGGTTGCTGGTGTGCCTCGGATTGTCGCCTCGGCTCCGCCCCAGGGCGGTGCACCTCACCCAGCTATCGTTGCCGCTATGCACATGGGAGGGGCGAACGAAATTCTCGTATTGGGCGGCATTCAGGCAGTTGCCGCGATGGCGCTGGGTACGGAAAGCATTCCCGGGGTTGACATGCTGGTGGGGCCGGGCAACATGTTTGTGGCTGAGGCCAAGCGTCAATTATTCGGCAGGGTTGGCATCGACCTATTCGCCGGCCCAACGGAAACTCTGATCATCGCTGATGAGACTGTGGACGGCGAACTATGCGCCATTGACCTGCTGGGACAGGCTGAGCATGGCCCAACCTCGCCGGCCGTGCTGTTGACAACGTCCGAAGCCTTGGCCAAGGACACCATGGCCGAAGTCGACCGGCAATTGGACAGCCTGCCCACGGCAGAGATTGCTCGCCAATCATGGGCAGACTACGGTGCTGTGATCCTGTGCCAGGACGAGGAAGAAATGGTCCGAGAGGCAGACCGCCTAGCCTTCGAGCATGTCCAGGTGATGACCCGTGACCCTGAGTATTTTCTCGACAACATGACCAACTATGGTGCGCTTTTTTTGGGTCCGCGTACCAACGTCTCGTATGGCGATAAGGTGATCGGCACTAATCACACTCTGCCTACCAAGCGAGCCGGCCGTTACACTGGCGGTCTGTGGGTTGGGAAGTTCATCAAGACACATACCTATCAGCGTGTCATGACGGACGAGGCCTCCGCCCTGGTGGGAGAATATTGTTCTCGTCTATGCATGTTGGAAGGTTTCGCCGGGCATGCCGAACAGGCTAACATAAGGGTACGTCGTTATGGCGGACGCAACATACCACCCTATACAGCGGTGGAGCCTGTCTGATGATGGAGCATACTGCAGTAATCGGCGCAGGGCTGGTTGGTAGTGGATGGGCAATTGTTTTTGCTCGCGCGGGCAAGCAGGTTCGGGTCTATGATGATGTTGCCGCAATTCGAGATGACTTCCTCACCGTGGTCAGACGGCAGTTAGTTGATCTGAAAAATTACGAACTGGTGGATGATCCTGCGGCGATTCTGGCGAGGATCACGGTTTGTAATACTTTAGAGGATGCCGTGCACGGTGCTCGCTTCGTTCAGGAGTCCGTATTTGAGGATGTGGCGGTAAAGACTGAAATTTCCACTGCCATCGGGCCACTTCTCAACGACGATGCCATTGTCGGTAGCTCCACTTCGGGAATTCCTTCGTCGGCCTTCACCAGCGGCGTCAAAAATAGGGAGCGATTTCTGGTTACCCATCCGGTCAACCCGCCTTATCTTGTGCCAATTGTAGAGGTCGTGCCGGCACCCTGGACAGCGGAAGATACCGTGGACCGCGCCCTTGCTCTAATGGTGGAAGTTGGTCAGTCACCTGTTTTGGTGCGACGAGAGGTTGAAGGCTTTATCCTGAATCGACTACAAGGGGTGCTGCTAAGAGAGGCTTGGGATCTGTTCTCAGAGGGATATGCCTCGGCTGATGATATTGACAAGACTGTGTCCGAGGGCTTGGGGCTGCGGTGGTCCTTTATGGGACCGTTCGAGACAATCGATTTGAACGCACCGGGTGGCGTTGCGGACTATGCTGAGCGTTTAGGCCCTTTGTATCATGCTATTCAACAATCCCGCACCGAACCAAAACCATGGAGTTCGGAACTGATTTCTGAAGTGGATAAGGAACGGCGGTCGGCCCTGCCTACGGATAAGCTGGCGGAGAGGTGCATCTGGCGGGACCGCCGGCTAATGGCTCTTGCCGCTCATAAGGCCGGGCAAGCCAGCTGATGGTGGCGCAGACCATTGACGGCTTCCGCTTGGATGGTCATTTGGCCGTTATCACTGGCGCCTCCCGTGGCCTGGGAGAAGGCTGTGCCCTCGCTCTGGCCGGTGCGGGGGCTGATGTGGCGCTGGTTGGCCGCAATAATGAGGATCTAAACGCTGTTGCCGGGAAAATCGAAGATCTGGGCCGCGCTGCCCAAACTCTGACCATGGACGTCACTGAATCGGAATCTCTGGCTGTGGCTTTGGGCGATCTGCCGCCGTTTGAGATATTCGTCAACAACGCCGGTACCAATCAACCGCAGCCGTTCTTAGAGGTTGACGAAAAGACTTATGACAGGCTCATGGACCTGAACTTGCGTGCGGCATTCTTCGCGGCACAAGCTGCGGCCCGGCTGATGGTTAAGTACGCCAAGGGCGGTGCCATCATTAATATGTCATCACAGGCCGGTCACCGTGCCCTCAAAGACCGCAGCGTTTATTCAGCATCGAAGTTCGGCCTTGAAGGGCTGACCAAGGCTATGGCATTCGAGCTAGCGGAGTATAATATTCGGGTCAACGCCGTCGCCCCCACATTCGTGGAAACGCCGTTGACAAAATCCGGGCTCGAGCAAAAAGATTTCCGACAATATGTTGAGGACAAGATCAGGCTGCCGCGCCTCGGCCAGATCAGCGATGTGGCCGCCGCTGTGCTTTTTCTAGCTTCACCTGCCTCCTCTATGATTACAGGCACGTCTTTGTTGGTTGATGGCGGCTGGACTATTCATTAACTTTTCAAGTGGAACTACTAGAAGCTGGAACTCGCCGTTGCCGATGATAGCTTAGAAAGCAGCTACTTAGCGGTCTCCTGCTGGCGCCAAATTTTGTGTAAATAATGAGATTGGTAGTAACGCCAGATAGGCTCATTTTGTGAGCTGGACTGAAGCGGCGTTGCCCGGCTTTGTTAGGGAACCCAAGGAATATCCGAACGCCAATCTTGCGCCTTATGTTTCTTGTTTATTCTATGCTCCTGCTATGTTCAGCGGTGGCACACATTAACTGTTGATCAAGAAACAATTCGGTGAATTGTAACGGTCTGTAGGTGGAATATTTATGGAAGGCTAGGATAAATGAGTGGCAGTATAGTTCTTTGGGGAGCTTATTCTGTGCGCGCCTTGCGCGGTCAATGGGCTTTGCACGAATTGCAGTTGGAGTACGCCTATCGGCCAATCCAATCGCGTAGCGGAGAAACTTTAACAAAGGAATATACCGAGCATAACCCAAAGCAAAAAATTCCTTGTTTGCAGGATGGCAACTTTACGCTGACCGAAAGCGCGGCCATCGTGCATTATTTATTCAATACATATGGTGAGGATAAGGATGTCTTCCTGCCAAAATCTCCCGCGGATAAGGGCAGGGCAGACGAATGGAGTTATTTCGCCATGATGGAGTTGGATGCCGTCCTATACACAATCCGGCGGCATAAATTTCTTTCGGAAATCTATGGTGAGGCGCCGGTGGCGGTAACAGTCGCGGGGGAATATTGTCAAAAACAGATCGCAGCCGTAGCCCCCGCCATTGCGAAGGCCGATCCCTATCTGTTCGGCGACAAGGTTT
>CAXGCE010000136.1:0-5865 GCA_964007795.1 uncultured Alphaproteobacteria bacterium
CCGGACATTGATGTCGATTTCGAACACGAACGGCGCGAGGAGGTCATCCAGTACGTTTATGAAAAATACGGCCGCGACCGCGCTGGCATGACCGCTACCATTGTCAGCTATCGCACCAAGAGCGCGATCCGCGAGGTGGGCAAGGCGCTGGGACTGTCACTGGATGCCGTGGGCGCTCTGGCCGGCAATATCTGGGGGTGGAGCAAGGATCAAGTGGACGGCGACAAGGTTCGGGAGATCGGATTGAATCCAGACGATCCTACTGTAGCCAAGGCAATGAGCTTGGCCCGGGATCTGACGGGCTTCCCCCGGCATCTGTCGCAACACGTGGGTGGCTTCGTCATTACGCGCGGGCCATTGTCAGAGGTCGTGCCCATCACCAATGCGGCCATGGAGGACCGTACGGTGATTGAGTGGGACAAGAACGACCTGGACGCTCTGGGCATGTTGAAGATTGATCTGCTCTCCCTGGGCATGTTGACCTGTATCCGCAAGGGTTTTGACCTAATCGCCCAGCGCTATGGTAAACGCTATGACCTAGCCATCGTACCAGCAGAAGACCCTGCTGTGTACGACATGCTGTGCCGGGGCGATTCCATCGGTGTCTTCCAAGTAGAAAGTCGGGCCCAGATGACCATGCTGCCGCGCCTGCGCCCGCGCAATTTCTATGATCTGGTGATCGAGGTGGCCATCGTCCGTCCCGGTCCCATTCAGGGCGATATGGTACACCCCTATCTACGCCGCCGAGCGGGCAAGGAGCGGGTCAATTTTCCCTCGAAAGACCTGGAACAAGTACTAGGCAAGACCCTAGGTGTTCCCCTGTTTCAGGAGCAAGCCATGCGTATTGCCATTGTCGCTGCTGGTTTCACGCCGTCTGAGGCAGATCAGCTACGCCGGGCTATGGCCACATTTCGACATACTGGCACCATCCATACCTTTCACAATAAAATGATAGACGGCATGGTCAAGCGGGGTTACGAGCGGGATTTCGCCGAACGTTGTTTCAAACAGATTGAGGGTTTTGGTGAATACGGATTTCCGGAAAGCCATGCGGCCAGCTTTGCTCTGCTGGTCTATATCTCAGCCTGGATGAAACACCATTATCCAGCCGTCTTTGCCTGCGCCCTGTTGAATAGCCAGCCCATGGGTTTTTATGCTCCTGCCCAGATCGTCCGTGATGCCCGCGAGCATGGTGCCGAGGTGAGGCCTGTGGACGTCAACCATTCAGATTGGGATTGCTCCATCGAGAATGAAGCTCTGCGTTTGGGCATGCGCCAGATCCGCCACTTCAAGGAAGCGGATGGGAAGAACTTGATCGAGATGCGAGGACAGGGGTATGACAGCCCCGAGGATCTGTGGCGGCGCACCGCTTTAGGAGCCAGCGCCTTGGAGAAATTGGCGGACGGCGATGCCTGGCGCTCCATGGGTTTGGACCGCCGGGCGGCGCTATGGACCTTAAAAAGTCTAAACCAACCGGAGCTGCCTTTGGTTGTCGCTGCACAACATCGGCCCGTCAACCCAAATGCGCTCCGGGAAGGACAGGTCTTCCTACCCGACATGCCGATCGGTGAACAGGTGGTGCAGGACTATGGTGCTCTTCGTCTATCCTTGAAGGATCATCCTCTACGCCTGTTGCGCCCCGCGCTGGATCAGCATGGGGTGATCGAGAATGAGACCCTGATGAACCTGGAGCAGGGAGACCGGATTACCGTGGCCGGGTTGGTTCTAGTCCGCCAACGCCCTGGCACGGCGAAAGGCGTTATTTTTATCACCATCGAGGATGAGGGCGCCGTAGCCAACATTATCGTCCGTCCTAATGTGTTCGAAATCTATCGCCGCGTCGTCCTCTCGTCCCGCCTGCTGGCAGCCCGCGGCGTGGTGGAGAGAGAGGGCCTGGTGATCCATGTCATGGCTGAAGAGCTAATTGATCTTTCCCCAGATCTGGAGACCTTGCGCGAGGATCCTGACCTGAACAGCCACGATCAAGCTTTTGCTTGCCGTCGCCGCACGGGTCATCCTCGCGACGCCAACCCTGCTGCGCCAATCCCGCAACCACGCAGCTTTAAATAGCAGTTTCCAAGACAAAGCATTTCAGAACGGCCGCCTCCGCCGTGTAAAAGGCACGGCGTCGATAATGGCGTGTAAATAGTCATTCTAACCAGACAGCCCTGTGCCCAGTGCGGCCCCTATGCTTGCGCCGCTTCCAGTTCCTCTTCCGCCGCCAGCCAAGCGGCTTCAGCCTCGGCTACGGCTTTATCTATTTGCGTTCGCTTTTGGTTCAATGCAGTAAGTTTTTCAGGCATCCCTTCATACAGGGTCGGATCGGCCAGAGCCTGAGTGATGAGCGCCTGTTCTTCTTGCAGGTGGATTATTTTCTCTTCTGCTGCTTTCGCGATTTTGCGCAATGGGGCCAGTCGCTGGCGGTTCGCGGCATTTGCCCGGCGGGAGGCATGCTGGGTGTTTTCGGTTACGGTCTGGCTCTCCTTGGGATTTTCCTTTCGCAAGGATAGATGTCGATAGTCGTCAATGTCACCTTCCCATGGTGCAACGGTGCCGTCCGCTACTAACCATAATTGGTCAGCGGTCAATTCCAGCAGATGCCGGTCATGACTGATTAACAATACTGCGCCTGAATAGTCATTCAGGGCTTGGATGAGGGCTTGGCGCGCATTCACGTCTAGATGGTTAGTAGGCTCGTCCAGAATTAATAGGTGTGGGTTCTTTACAGTGATTAGGGCCAAAACAAGGCGAGCCCGTTCGCCGCCGGATAATTGACCCACTTTTGTCTCCGCCCGCTTTTGGATTAACCCGAAGGCGCCGAGACGGTGGCGAAGCGCAGATTCATTTAAATCCGGTAAAAGATGCTGTAGGTGATCCACGGGTGTTTCATTTGCCCGCAGATCCTCAATCTGATGTTGGGCGAAGAATCCCGTACGCAGTTTACTGCCGCGTCGAATTTTCCCAGCCATGGGTTTTAGGCGCCCTTCAATCAGATTGGCTAAGGTCGATTTCCCGTTGCCGTTACGTCCTAGCAGAGCGATGCGGTCATTGGCATCGATGCGCAGGTCCAGGCCCGAGAGGATAGGAACCCCGTCTACGTAGCCGACAGCGGCCTGTTCCAGACTGATCATCGGGGATTTAAGGTTATCGGAATTGGGGAATTGAAAATTCACAGAAGGATCGACAGCTGCCTCCGCGATTGGCCGCATCCGGGCCAGAGCTTTCAGGCGGCTTTGAGCTTGGCGCGCCTTGTTAGCCTGATAACGAAAACGGTCCACGTAGGACTGCATATGTTTGCGTGCGGCTTCCTGTCTCTGGCGCATACGTTTCTGTTGTAGTTGCTGTTCGCGCCGGGTTTCCTCGAAGGAGTCATACCCGCCGCGATACAGGGTTAATTGACCTTGGTCTACATGCAGGATCGAGGTCACGGCGTTGTTCAATAAGTCCCTGTCATGGCTGACCAGCATCACCGTATGTGGATAACGACGAAGGTAGTTCTCCAGCCACAGGGCACCTTCCAGATCGAGATAGTTTGTGGGTTCGTCCAGCAATAGCAGATCGGGTGCCAAGAAAAGTAAGGCGGCTAAGGCAACTCGCATGCGCCAACCGCCCGAAAACTCAGACAACGGGCGTTTTTGCTCCGGTTCATCAAACCCCAGACCCGCCAGAATGGCAGCGGCGCGGGCCGGCGCGGCGTAGGCATTGATATCTTCCAATCGTTGGAGAATCACGCTAATACGGTTGGGATCCGTTGCCCTCACAGCTTCCGCCATGAGAGAGCTACGCTCCGTGTCCGCGTCCAGCACATGATCCAACAATGTTTGCGGTCCACCGGGCGCTTCCTGCGCCAACATACCTATGCTGGCCTTGCGGGCACAGCGGATGCTGCCTGCATCCGCTGACAATTCCGCCGAAATCAGCTTCAATAACGTGCTCTTTCCGGCGCCATTATGTCCCACGACACCCACTTTGTGGCGAGCTGGCACATGCACCGATGTATCCGTTAAGATATCCCGTCCGCCTATGCGGTACGTCAAATTCTTGATGTGTAGCATGGTTGCTCTTTAGCATGGTTGCGGGGCCAAGGCGAAGCCGATATAAACCGCGCGCAATTCAAATTTCTAGAATATAGAAAGCCAAAATTATGGCCATCCAACGTACATTTTCTATCATCAAACCCGACGCGACCCGCCGCAATCTGACCGGGCAGATCACAGCCCGTTTGGAAGACGCAGGCCTTCGGGTTATTGCCTTGAAACGCGTATGGATGACGCGTAGCCAGGCCGAAGGATTTTACGCGGTGCACAAGGAACGCCCATTTTTTGACAATCTGTGCGAGTTCATGACTTCGGGGCCAGTCGTTATACAAGTTTTGGAAGGCGAGAACGCCGTCTCCAAGAATCGAGAAATTATGGGCGCCACCAATCCCGCAGAGGCCGCGGAAGGGACTATTCGCAAGGATTTTGCCGAAAATATCGAAGCTAATTCCGTGCACGGCTCGGATGCTCCAGAAACCGCCGCGCAGGAAATTTCCTACTGGTTCGCTGATACCGAGATTATTGGCTAAGGAACACACATGTTACATTGCGACCCGCTTCAGCCTATCACCGATGACCAAGTTGCAGCTTACGATCGCGATGGCGCCATCCTGTTGCAAAGTGTCTTCGATATGGAATGGATCGAGGTGTTGCGTGAAGCCGTGGAGCAGGACAAAGCCCAACCGGGGCCCATGGTGCGGCATAACACGCCTCCAGGGAATGCGGGCGAATTCTTTGTCGATTTCCAGTTATGGCAGCGGTGGGATGGGGCGAAACGGTTCGCTTTAGAGGGTCCGGGCGGAGCCATCGCTGCCCGCATGATGGATGCAGAAACTGTCACCTATTATCACGACCATCTGCTGGTGAAGGAGCCGGGCACCCAAGAAAAAACACCTTGGCATCACGATCAACCCTATTACCCCATCGAGGGTTGGCAGGTCGGCTCCATCTGGTTGCCCCTGGATCAGGTGCCCAAGGCGGTCTGCGTGGACTACATCGCCGGGTCTCATAAATGGGGCCGTTGGTTCGCGCCGCAATTTTTTAAATCCGGTACCCCGGATCTGAAAACTCAGGATCCACGTTTCGAACTCATTCCTGATTTTGAAGCGCAGCGGGATGGTTTGAACCTATTGTCGTGGGATCTGGAACCGGGTGACTGCATATTTTTCCATGGTTTAGTGGTGCATAGCGCATCGGGCAATCCATCGCCCCAGAAGCGCCGCCGCGCCTACTCCACTCGTTGGTTGGGTGAAGATACCCGTTTCGGGACGCGCACGGGGCAAACATCGCCACCCTTGGAAGGGCACGGCCTGAAGCCCGGCGATCCAATGACTTGTGCGATGTTTCCCAAGGTCTGGCCGCGGTAAGTTGGATAGCGAATTAGCAGCGGTATGCCAGCATCAGCTTGATGTTTTGGGGCGCCTATTCCGCCCTACTTTATCCCGCTCGTCACAAGAGCCCTTTGAATATTTTGTTGGAAATCTATGCCCGGCGGGGAGCGATTTTGTCCTAATTGTCTAATGAAAGTTGTTTGTCCTCCGCCGGCGCCACCACAGTTACCAACAAAACTAATTCGATAAAGAAAGTACAAACAAAACAATCGAAATATGGCAGTAGTCTGGTCACGAAAACATTGCACTATAATGCTGCTTCTGATTGATTCAGTTAATTCACGAGACGAAGAAAGTCGATGGTTACCCAGGCGGCGGGTTTACCAAGATATCCCGTGGCAGATCGTAATTATCGATGACGACCGTATCACCGACAGTGCGAGCGCGGCCCTCGGCGATCAGCCGTACAGCAAGTGGATAAATGCGATGCTCTTGTT
>CAXGCE010000137.1:0-5827 GCA_964007795.1 uncultured Alphaproteobacteria bacterium
AACTTCCTGCCAATTAGCCAGTGGTGGGGCTGCCGCATGTTAATCGGGCTAGAATTAGATACCACGATCTTGCTCGAGAGTGGGCTAATCTGCATGGTGCTAAAATCGCCCTTATCACTGGCAGGGATGGGTTTTGACGCCAACTGGCACCGAGTCAGCAAAACCAGCAGACTAACTATGAGAATAGCCAAATGGACAGGCCACAAACCTGAATTTATTCTCATCGCTGGCAAGATGCCATGAATTGGCGTGGGAGGCGGATGCTGTGGACGAGGTGAATTACGAAGGGATTGCCGATACCCTGAAACACCTGGGCTTGATACTACGTGGCGGGTTCCATCCACATGGAAAGGATGATGTCGCGGCGTCAACCGTCGTCCTAATCGGGAACGCTGGGCCGGATCTATGGCAATCATTTCCAGGTCCTGATGGCTCCGGGAATCCCCTGGACGATTGGTGCCGGAAGGTTCTGCCCCCCATTGCCCGTTCCCTGGGTGCGGACATCTTATTCCCCTTCGATGGTCCGCCTTATCATCCTTTCATAAGCTGGGCGCAACGGGCAGAAGGGTTGTCGCCGTCTCCCATTGGGCCGCTGATCCATCCCTGTTATGGTTTGTGGCATGCTTATCGGGGCGCTTTGTTGTTTTCCCACGCGTTGGATGTGCCCCCGCCCTTGAGCGCTAATCCATGCGAAAGCTGTGTGGATAAGCCCTGTCTGGCTACTTGTCCTGTGGGTGCCTTTGGCGCGGATGGCTATGATGTGCTCGCCTGTGTTTGCCATATAAAGACTCCGGTTGGTAATGATTGTTTGGATTGGGGCTGCCGCGCTCGGCGCGCCTGTCCTATCGGCCGGGATAACCTTTACGCCCCGGAGCAGGCGGCCTTCCACATGGCGGCGTTCCTGCGGAATCAGTAACGGGTTAGTACCAATTGGAGCCCCAGGGTTGCCATGCTAACAGTGGCAACCACCCCGTTTACGCCGAGGGCAGGATCAGGCAGGTAGTAGTGGCATGGGCATATAATTTACCTGCGGCGTCTTCAACGTGCGCCCGGGCTGTTGCGGTTGTATGGCCCACATGCAAGGTTTCAGCGATGCAACGCATCTCGCCACTGTCAGTAGCCACGGCGCGCACGTAATTAACCTTCAATTCCAATGTAGTGTAACGGGCACCTGGGGGCAGCGCGGAATGCACGGCACTGCCGATGGCCGCGTCGATCAATGCGGCGACCCAACCGCCTTGGATTGAGCCCACGTCGTTGGTGAAATCCTCACCTGGCTGGCCGGTGTATGCGACCCGACCTTCTGAGACCTCTACCAGAGCTAAACGCAAGGCGATGGCAATAGGCGATTTGGAGGCCTTGCCCTGCAACACAGCTGTCAGGTAATTCCGCCCCGATAATTTTCCCAGTTTGGACCAATGGTCGGCGGGGTCTTGCCAACTGTAGTGGCGTTGGCGAATTTCGTCAGTCAAGGGATCAGGCCGGGAACGTGTGGCCGTGGTTTAGGGGGCCGTGTCCCTGTCCTAAGCCTGGTGCGGTGCGGATGGCCTCGTGGACATAGCCACGGGCCCGAGCTACAGCGATTTTGACCGTCATTCCTTGGGCCAGGCCGCAGGCGATAGATGAGGCCAAAGTGCAGCCAGTCCCATGGGTATGCCGGCTATTGATCCGTGGTGAGGCGAAACGTTCCATTTCATCGTCGTTCAACAGCAGATCGACAACATTCTTACCTGGCAAATGTCCTCCCTTCATCAGTACAGCTCTGGGGCCCATGGACAGCAATTTGCGGCCCGCAGCGGCCATGCCAGCCTCATCGGTGATGGTCATCTCGGTCAGGATTTCCGCTTCCGGGACATTGGGTGTCAGCAAGGTTGCCAGGGGGATCAATCGCCGGCGTGCGACCGCCCGGGTGTCCACGTCTAACAAAGAGGCCCCGCCTTTTGCCACCATAACCGGGTCAATCACAAGGGGGACATTGCCAGCTGCAGCCAAGCCCGTGATGGTCGCTTCGAGCACATCCGTGCGGTGTAGCATGCCGGTCTTGATAGCGTCGGCACCAATATCCCGCAAAACGACATCCATTTGTTGCGTGACGAATTCGGGAGGGACCTCGTGGACGCCGTGCACCCCAATGGTGTTTTGTGCCGTCAAGGCAGTGATGGCTGTGGCGGCGTACCCACCCAGGGCCGTCACGGCCTTGATATCCGCCTGAATGCCAGCGCCGCCGCCCGAATCCGATCCCGCAATGATCAGAACGCGGCCCATCGGCTTCTGATCCATCAATTGCCCGCCATTGCATCGATCATTTCTACCAGCTCGTTTACAACAGAAGTCACCAGTTCCTGATCATCCCCTTCGGCCATCACCCGAATAAGAGGTTCCGTGCCTGAGGGGCGAACCAGAAGCCGTCCTTCAGGGCCCAGCCGGTTGCGCTGGGCCTGGATGGCGAGGCTGATGTGCTGCGTCTCCAGGGGCGAGGGGCCGGAATACTGCACATTTTTTAAAAGTTGTGGCACTGCTTCGAACCGCCTGCACACTTCGCTGACCGCCCGGTCTTCGGCGACAACTAGGCTAAGGACCTGCAAGGCGGCGACCAGACCGTCCCCAGTGGTGCCAAAATCCGACATTACGATATGGCCTGATTGTTCACCGCCGACGTTAAAGCCATGTTGCCGCATGTGCTCAACAACATAGCGGTCCCCAACCTGGGTGCGGACCAACTCGAGGCCCTTCGAAGCCAGGTGGCGTTCTAGGCCCAAGTTCGACATTACCGTGGCCACGATGCCGCCGCCTTTTAGGGTGCCGGTTTCGGCCCAGTGATCGCTGATGGCCGCTATAAGCTGATCGCCGTCCACCACACGGCCATTTTCGTCGGCCAGGACCAGACGGTCCGCATCACCGTCCAATGCAATTCCCACATCCGCGCCGTGGGCCACCACTTGTTCGCACAGGTATTCCGGGTGGGTGGAACCGCATTCCTGGTTGATGTTGAAGCCGTCCGGATCGACACCTAGCTCAATTACATCCGCCTCCAATTCCCACAACACAGTGGGCGCCACCTTGTAAGCAGCGCCATTAGCGCAGTCGACCACGACCTTCAATCCATCCAGACGGCGTTCCGAGGGAAATGTTGCCTTAGCCGCCTCAATATAGCGGCCGGGTGCATCGTCCAGTCGCTTGGCGCGTCCCAGGCTGGCGGCCTGGGCCAGGTGCGTTGTCATGTCTGATTGCATGCGTTTTTCGATTTCTGTCTCAATACGGTCGGACAATTTGTGACCGTCGGGGCCGAAAAATTTGATGCCGTTGTCCGCATAGGCATTGTGCGAGGCAGATAGCATGACGCCCAGATCAGCGCGCAGGCTTTGCGTCAACATGGCCACCGCCGGCGTGGGCATCGGCCCTACCAGTATCACATCCATGCCTACGGATGTGAATCCGGCGGTCAGGGCCGGCTCAAACATATAGCCGGAAAGCCGGGTATCCTTGCCTACCACTACTCGATGGCGATGGTCACCTCGGGTAAATTGCAGTCCCGCTGCCATGCCTGCACGAACCGCAATTTCCGCCGTCATGGGCCATGTGTTGGCCGTCCCGCGAATGCCGTCGGTGCCGAAATACTCGCGCTCCATGCGCTCTCACTCCGCCGTGTTGTTATTAAAATCTTTATAGCAAAGGGTTCTGAATATCGCCAACGCCTGAACCGTTTCCGCAACGTCATGGACCCGCAGAATGGCGGCGCCCTGCTGTGCAGCCCACAAGGCGGCGGCGATGGAACCGGGAAGCCGATCTTCGGAGCACGGCGTCTCTGTCAGATGGCCAATAAAAGACTTTCGGGAGGCGCCAATCAATACCGGCAGGCCGAGGTCATGTAATCGACCTAGGTTAGCCAGAAGTATGGCGCTTTGTTCGGCATCCTTTGCGAAACCGATACCGGGATCCACGATCAACCGCTCGCGTGTAATGCCGGCTGCGACGCAGGCCTGTACCTGATCGGATAAGTCATCGTGAACATCCGCAACCACGTTGTCGTAATCCAGCAGGGATTGCATGTCCGATGGCGTACCCCGGCTGTGCATCAGCACAACGGGGACATCAAGGCCGGCTGCAGCAGTCAGACTTTGCGGTTCGTGGCGTAGGGCCGTAACGTCATTGATCATGTTGGCACCGGCGGCGACTGCTTGTTTCATGACTTCCGGCTTGCGGGTGTCCACGGAAACCACGAAACCGTCCCTAGCCAGAGTCCTGATTACCGGGATAATGCGAGATAATTCCTCGCCGATGGACAAATCATCAGCACCGGGCCGGGTAGATTCGCCGCCGACATCCAAAATGGCTGCCCCCTCCGCTGCCAGTTTTCGGCCATGCTCAATGGCAGTTGCACTGTCTTGACGCCCGCCGTCGTGAAAACTATCGGGCGTAACATTTATGATACCCATGATCAAGGGCCAAGGCGCAGTAATCCCAGCTATAGGGCCGTGTGCCGGACTCCGGGCCGCCTTGGCCATCAATCCAAGTGGTCAGGAACCAGGTTGCGGTTCAGGCTCCATGCCGCCCGGTCCTTCCGGCTTCTTAGCCTTGGTGGATGGCGGCACGGAAGTGGCTGTGGTAGAATCTTCCGACGGCTCTAATTCGTCCGGCCGTTCGATGTTGCCGCCCTCAAGCAGCTGCTTGACCTCGTCGCCGGTCAAAGTTTCGTATTCCAGCAAAGCCTTGGCCACGGCGTGCAAGGCATCGAGATTCTCAGTCAACACCTTGGTTGCCAGCGCTTCGGCTTCCTCAGCGAAGCGGCGGATCTCCTCATCGATGATCTTGGCCGTGGCGTCAGACAGGTTTTTGGTCTGGGTCACGGAATGGCCCAGGAAGACCTCCTGCTCGTTACCGGAATAGGCGAGTGGCCCCAGTTTTTTGCTCATGCCCCATTCGGTGACCATGCGACGCGCATAGTTGGTGGCCTGCTGAATATCCTGGCCGGCGCCGGTCGTCACTTCTTCGGCGCCATAAATTAGGGTTTCTGCTACCCGTCCGCCAAATGTCATGGCTAGCTTGGCGCATAGTTCGCTCTTCTTGAAACCGTACTTGTCGGTTTCCGGCAGGTTCATAGTAACGCCTAGGGCGCGGCCGCGCGGGATAATGGTCACCTTGTGCAGAGGATCGTTGCCCTTCACCAGAAGACCGACAAGGGCATGGCCGGCTTCGTGATAGGCAGTGAGTTCTTTTTCATCGTCGGTCATGACCATGGAACGGCGTTCCGTGCCCATCATGACCTTATCCTTGGCTTCTTCAAACTCTTGCATGGTAACTACTCGGCGGTTCTTGCGCGCCGCCAATAGGGCCGCCTCGTTGACAAGGTTGGCCAGGTCGGCGCCTGAGAAGCCCGGCGTGCCGCGGGCGATAACCCGGCTCTCCACATCAGGGGCGGCGGGTACCTTGCGCATATGCACTTTCAGAATTTTGTCCCTGCCTATGATATCCGGGTTAGGCACCACAACCTGCCGGTCGAAACGGCCGGGCCGCAACAGGGCGGGGTCTAGAACATCGGGGCGGTTGGTGGCGGCGATCAATATAACACCTTCATTGGCTTCAAAACCATCCATTTCCACCAATAACTGGTTCAGGGTCTGTTCGCGCTCGTCGTTGCCACCGCCCAGACCGGCGCCGCGATGGCGGCCTACCGCATCGATTTCATCGATGAAGATGATGCAGGGAGCATTTTTTTTAGCTTGTTCGAACATATCCCGTACGCGAGAGGCGCCGACACCCACAAACATCTCCACAAAATCGGAACCGGAAATAGTGAAGAACGGCACATTGGCTTCGCCTGCAATAG
>CAXGCE010000138.1:0-5801 GCA_964007795.1 uncultured Alphaproteobacteria bacterium
TTGGTGTACCGGTGCCGTGGGCATTTATATAGCCGATGGGCCTTTTCGCGGTAGCCAGAGCCTGGCGCATGCTGCGAACCGCGCCGTCGCCTGATGGCTGCACCATGTCATGGCCGTCGGATGTGGCGCCATAACCCACCAATTCCGCATAAATTCTAGCCCCGCGTGCTTTGGCATGTTCCAATTCTTCTAGAACCAGTACGCCGCCGCCGCCAGATATCACAAATCCATCCCGGTCAACATCATAAGGCCGAGAGGCCCGTTCCGGCGTGTCATTGAAATTCGACGACATGGCAGCCATGCCGTCGAATAGGACGGATAATGTCCAATGCAATTCCTCGCCACCGCCAGCGAACATCAGGTCCTGCTTGCCAAATTGTATTTGTTCTGCCGCATTGCCGATGCAGTGAGCCGAGGTTGAACATGCTGAGACGATAGAATAGTTCAAACCCTTAATCTTGAACTGGGTGGCCAATACAGCGGAGGTGGTGGAGGACATACACCGGGTCACCATGTAGGGGCCAACCCGTTTGGCCCCCTTTTCCCGCGCCGTATTGGCTGCCCAGACCTGATTAGAGGTTGACGGCCCACCGGAGCCGACAATGATGCCTGTCCGCTCGTTGGAGATTTCTCCATCTTCCAGGCCCGAATCCGCAATGGCCTGTTCCATAGCCAAGTAATTGTATGCCGTGCCATCGCCCATGAAACGCATGGCCTTGCGATCAATGCGCTCTGCCAGATCGATTTTTAGCGTGCCCGCCACTTGAGAACGGAACTTGTACTTCGCGTATTCAGGAACGGCAACGATGCCAGACCGGCCCTGCCGCAGCGCGGCGGTGACCTCGTCCTTAGTATTGCCAATAGAGGATATGATCCCCAGTCCGGTGACGACAACTCTGCGCATGGCAACCCCTATGATTTATTTTGCCTGGCCAAGAGGCTTTTGTCCGCCATTGGATGATTAAGTAAACAACGCAACCCGCAGATCATCGGCCTCCAACGCCAGGGCACCGTCCACCTTCGCGATGGCGTCAGCCACCGCCAGCACCAGACGACGGTTGATCACGCGCCTGATATTCAGTTCAAACGACAACAGCTTGGCGGTCGGCAATACCTGCTCCGAAAGTTTGATCTTGCCGCAACTAATGGCCCGACCTTTGCCCGGCAAACCGCACCAGCCGGCAAAAAATCCTAGTAGTTGCCACAGGGCATCCTGCATAAGACAGCCAGGCATAACCGGATCGGATGCAAAATGACATTCAAAAAACCACAAATCCGGCTTGATATCCATTTCTGCAAGGGCCTTGCCCTTGCCATGGAGACCGCCATCGGCGGTAATCGATGTGATACGGTCCAGCATCAGCATTGGCGGCAACGGCAGCAAGGCATTGCCGGGACCAAACAGGCGCCCATGGCCACACTCCACCAATTCATCACGAGCGTAGCTAGATTTGCCCTCGAATGTAAATCTATCCGTCACTGATGTAACCATTCCCACCGTTACAAATATACCCAGATGCCTGCAAATTGAAACGTTTTTGAGGTTTCGCAGTTTAGCCGAATTGCCAGCCACCACAAACCTAAACGGTTCTGCTGAAGGCAATTATTGCTGATCGGAGTAGCATAGAAACATGTAAAAAAAGGCGGGGACCTTACCACGAAGAGCAATCGTACAATTAGATTTGTATCAAATTTCTACACAAAACAGATATACCCGACGTGGCAATTGACAAGTTTACCATAGTCCAGGAGGTGCCGCCGGTTCTAGTGCGGCAACAGGAATAATAGGATTTCTAAAATAGCTAATAATGGGCCAGCCGTGACTGCTTTGGAAAGATTTTTTGGCGGCAGTTAATGGCAGATTTTTCCAGATAATAGTTCGACCCTAATTTGGATTATCACCTTCAGTATTTTTCAAAATCTGGTGAAATCGCGGATATCTCTCATGGCTAGATAAATTGTCTTTCCCCAATATGCCTACAGATATGTACCCAATTGCGCCGTGTTGGATTAGTCCTGCGCCTGCTTAGCATCTAATAATTTAGGATTATTCTAAAAGAGCTTGACGTGGGCTGTTCTTTTTCCATATGCATTGTTAACGGAAAATGCGTCCTGATCGGCCGTTTTGGCCGACCGGCCTAAGCGCTTGTTCCGCCAGCGGAATAATGAAAGTCCAAGGTGCGCGAATTTGGAATTGCCCGCGGCGCCTGCGGATATTGACCGTGACAAGCGAGAGCAATGAGGAGGTAAGAAGATGTCGATCAAAGGAACTAAGACTGAACAAAATTTAAAGGATGCGTTCGCCGGCGAAAGCCAGGCCAACCGCCGCTATCTCTACTTCGCGCAAAAGGCCGACGTGGAAGGTTATAACGACGTGGCGGCTGTGTTCCGCTCCACTGCGGAGGGCGAGACCGGTCATGCTCACGGCCACCTAGAATTCTTAGAGGAGACGGGTGACCCAGCAACGGGTGAACCCATTGGAAGCACTGACAAAAATCTCCGCGCTGCGGTGGCGGGTGAGACCCATGAATACACGGATATGTACCCAGGCATGACGCGCACCGCCCGTGAGGAAGGTTTGGACGAAATCGCGGATTGGTTCGAAACCCTGGCCAAGGCAGAAAAAAGCCATGCCGGCCGTTTTCAGAAGGCCCTGGACACCCTCGACGACTAATTTTGTTTGAATTGTCATGATGAAGGGGGCGCCTGAATGGTTCCCCCTTCTATTTTTCGAGTAATAATGGAACTACATTATGAGTAAGGAAGGCAGCCTCGAGCCGCCTACCCGCCATCCCATACCCTGGACCAATCCGGATTTTCTTGATCCGGATAAAATAGACGCCGAACTACGGCGTGTCTTTGATATTTGCCACGGCTGCCGGCGCTGCTTTAACTTGTGTGACAGTTTTCCCCGTTTGTTCGATCTGATCGACGATAGTTCATCCGGGGAATTGGACACCGTGCCTTCTTCAGGTTTTAAATCCGTAGTTGATGCCTGCACCTTTTGTGACATGTGCTTTATGACCAAATGTCCTTACGTGCCGCCGCATGAATTCGACTTGGACTTCCCCCATTTGATGTTGCGTTATCGCGCCGCAGAACAGGCCCAGGGCGCAAGTGGCTTCCGCGAGACGCAGCTAGCCATGACCGACCGGAATGGCAAATGGGCTCGCTTGGTTGCCGGTCCAACCAATTGGGCCACAGATGAGGACAACCACAGCGTACGAAACTTGCTGTCCGCCGTCGGCGGCATCCACCCCCAAGCAGCCCTTCCCAAGTTTCATAGCAAGACGCTGATGGATTGGTCGGTGAATACGCCGTTGCTGAATAGTCAGGCACCAGCACACGGGCGAAAAGCAGTGATCTATGCCACCTGTTTTGCCAACTATAACGAGCCCGCGATGGGGAAAGCCGCTCGGGCCGTTCTCGCCCACAATGGCGTTGTAACAGAGATGGTCTATCCCTCCTGCTGCGGTATGCCGCAATGGGAACGCGGAAACTTGGAGCAGGTAGCGCGGAACGCAGAAATAGTCGCGGCCGAGATGGCACCCTGGATCGACCAGGGCCACGCGGTTATCGCCTTGGTGCCGTCCTGTGCCTTGATGTTGAAATTTGAATGGCCCCTACTGCTGCCCGACCATGAGGATGTTCGTCGCCTAGCAGATGCCACCTATGATATCTCTGAATACATAGCCGTCCTAGCCAAAGAGGATGGCCTGGCTGATGGCCTGAAGCCTTTGGACGGCGGCGTGACCCTGCATCTCGCATGTCACGCCCGGGCGCAAAACATGGGCGCTAAGGGGGCGGAAATGTTGCGCTTGATCCCGGATACGGAGGTTAATGTGGTAGAACGCTGTTCCGGTCACGGCGGCGCCTGGGGAATCATGAAGGATAACTTTGAGGTTGCACTGAAGGTAGGCAAGCCTGCCGCCCGCCAGGCTCTGAAGGCCAAAAACGCCTGGGTCGTATCCGAATGTCCTCTGGCCGCCACTCATTTGCGCCAGAGCATGGAGCGCCTGACAGATGATGTGCCCCAAACTGTGCAACATCCCATCATCTTAATGGCGCATGCCTACGGCTTGCAATCGGCAGAAAGCCCCAGGGTCGTGACCATGAAGCGCCTCATTGACCGCACGGATATCTTGCCCTTGGAGATCTACGGCGCCGAACGCAGTGTCCGCCGCCGCGCAGTGATCGATTTGAAGCGGCACCGGCGGTTTGACGTAGGTCCCTTTGCTGCCTTCTATTTCGAAAATTACGAAACCATGTTGTCCCAGATCCAGGAAATGCTGTGGATCGAAAAAGGTGGCGAGGACCAGATCGGGGATGAACTGGCCGCCTATAATCCGTTAATTCCGCAAGGTTCGGAATTGGTGGCGACCTTAATGTTCGAAATCGCCGATCAAACCCGCCGTGAAAAGCAGTTGGCCCGTATGGGCGGCATCGAGCATGCAGTCAGCCTGGAGATTATCGGCGAACGGATAGAAGCCGTAACGGACAAAGACGACGGTATTGCTCGTACCCGTGACGATGGCAAGACCTCATCTATCCATTTCCTCCACTTCCCATTTTCCGACGCACAGATTACTGCCTTCAAACAACCCGGCGCCCGCATCACCGCCGCCCTTGACCACCCCGAATACGCCCATATGGCCGTCATGCCCGAAACCACACGCCAAGCTTTGGTTGGGGATTTCGACTAGACAATTAGGACTTGAAAGCGATCACCGCTAAAGGCGGTTTGCACTGCGCCTCATGTTAGTTTTACCCTGGCGCCTTCGTTTCGTGATCAAAATGGGGATAATTGAATTCGCCGCCACCGGTTAAGGCGATTAATAGGCATCCCCAAGCATCGTCCCGGTTAAGTCTGGTGGAATAATGGCCGGGTGTATATAGTGCCCGCGCCCTAGCCCGATAATCAGTCGCTAATCCCTGCAAAAAAGGACATGTGCCATGAAACTGGCCGTCGAATTTCCGTCAGTTGCCTACCGCGATGGGCCAAAAATGGTGGCCAGCCTGGCCAAAGGTATTGAGGATATCGGGTACGACCAACTAGACGTTTTCGATCATGTAGTTATGGGATTTGATTCAGGCAGCCGTCCAAAGTCTTTTTACCCGGCGAAAATGCCGATCCTTGAAGCTTTAATGACGCTGTCTTTTGCCGCCGCCGTGACTGAGCGCATAGGCCTAGGCACCGAGGTCCTGGTCTTGCCCCAGCGGCAACCTGTCCTGGTGGCTAAACAATTTGCCACCTTGGACACCCTCTCCGGCGGTCGCGCGCGGTGCGGCATAGGAATTGGCTGGCAAGCATCTGAATACGAGGCGCTAGGTGAGCAATTCGACAATCGTGGCAAACGCATGGACGAGGCCATCGAATTGATGCGGGTCTGTTGGCAGGATGAGCAAATCAATTTTGATAGCAAGTATTACCAATCCAAAGCAATGGGTATGGAGCCCAAACCGCCACAGGGAGCAGACCTCCCGATTTGGATCGGCGGAAATTCGGCTGCTGCCTTTCGTCGGGTGGGCTCTTACGGTAACGGTTGGCTGGCTAGTCAGGTGACCGACTCCGATTTCGCCAAGCACGCCATGGACGCGATCCGGGAAGCTGCTAGTGCAGCCGGCCGAGACCCGGACGCCATCGGCTGGCAGAGTATGATTGCTTCTCCGCCGAGAGCCAGTGACGAAGCGGGAAAATCTTTTTATAAAGAACGGGACCGGGTCGCCGCTCGCGCCGTGGAACTTAAAACCATGGGTTTCGAAGGCGTCGCCCTTAACGCTACCGCAATCTTCCAGTCCGG
>CAXGCE010000139.1:0-5776 GCA_964007795.1 uncultured Alphaproteobacteria bacterium
CATGGAACCGCGAACCTGTAATTCCCTATCCTCGGCGATGCGGGCCTCCGCTCCTGGTGCCGGGCGGCCCGCTGTTGCAGCCGCAATTTCAATTCCGTCACCGGGTCGGCAGTATAATCCCCCTTGGGTCTCCGTCATGCCCCAAAGCTGTGTGATGGCGCAACCAGGGAATTTATCCGAGGCCGCCCGGGCCAAATCGGCCGGGAGAGCGCTGCCAGAAAGAATTGCCAGCTTCAACGAATTGCAATCGTGCCGGTCAAACAGACCCATGCCCAGGCACGCTGCCATGTGAGCTGGCGCTGCCAAAAGGGCTGTCGCCCGTCCCGCTTCGATGGTCTCAGCGAGTTCTGGCGGCGTGAAGTTTGGTAGCAATAGGTTGGCTGCGCCTAAATACATGGCCATGTGGAAGGAATAGAGACCAAAGAGATGACCGAAAGGCGGCGCTGATAGAAGTATATCGGCCGCACTCAATTGATGTTCTACAGTGCCTAGTCGGGCGTTACCCAACATGGTGTGGGAATTATGGGGCACTGCTTTTGGACTGGCAGTGGTTCCGGAAGTATAGAGCAGTAGGAACGGATCACTCGCTACGGGCCGGGTTAGGCTCATTTTTTTGGCGCTGGCTGCACCGTTGGTCAGGGCTTCGAACGACACCGCGCCCGCTACATCTTTGCCGACGGCGATGACCGACCGTAATTTAGGCAAATTCAAACCCAGCGCGGTTTCGACGGCAGAGAACCCGCCGGCGTCCGTTAGACAAATGACCGCCCGCGCCCGGCTGTGTCGCAAAAGGGTTTCGAATTCCCTTTCTCTGTGCGGCATGTACAGGGTTGTCATCACAGCACCAAGGCGGGCGATGGCGAGATAGCTGATCAAATATTCCGCTACATTTGGCAACTGCACCCCAACGACGTCACCCAATCCCAGACCCAGGTCGCTCAGGCCGCCGGCCAGTGAATCGACACGAGCTGCCAGCTCGACATAAGAAATTCTCAGGTCGCCCTGAATGATGGCCGGGGCGTCTGGGCGTTCGTCGGCATGACCTGCTAACCAGCCGGTCAAGGTATCATCCGTCCACCAGCCTTGTTCGGCGTAATATTTGGCGCGATCAGGAGAGAATGTCATGGCGTCGCGTAGAGCCAAAGCGTCGTCGTGATAGTGAAATTGTTTTTCATTGGCCACGAATCTCTCCTCCTAAATGTGCTTTCTGCCACTCAGGTCCAACAACCGGTTAAAAGTGACCCGTATAGAAACACCGTCGTTCTATCCCTGTGCGGATATACATGACTTGCAACTCCATTTCGACACAATTGGTGAACCTATTAGTTGGCGCAATCAAGACAGCGGCAACCATGGCGAGATCTTGCTGATACAGAAAAGTCGTGATTATTGCTGAAAATGTTAAATTAGAGTGATAGTAGGCAATCAAGTTCATCAGGTCTGTAATGTCTACTGCCAGTAGTTGGGTGGTAGTTGGCGGGTGATTGACGGCTGATTTTATGATACACTTCACTTGCTTGTTTAAATCAGGAGCCTGTAGTCCCGTGACGACAATCATGGTCGCGAAGTTTCAAATCGGTGATGTGGTCAAGCATCGCATTCATCCCTTTCGTGGCGTCGTTTTTGACGTTGATCCAGTTTTTTCGAATTCGGAAGAATGGCTAATGTCAATTCCGGAGGATGTTCGTCCGCACCGGGAACAACCCTTTTATCATTTGCTGGCGGAAAATGCTCAGACTACATACGTGGCCTATGTGTCGGAGCAGAATTTGCTTAATGATGATGCCGACAGGCCTGTGCTGCACCCTGAAGTAGATGATTATTTCGCTGGCATCGAAGATGGCCGGTATGTGCGACGGGATTTGCCGATGAACTAGGTTTCGGTCAGTCCCTTCACTGCTACTGGATAATGGTAGGCTTAACCCGTCCGGGGACATGGGAAAATGTATCCCGAAGTAATAGGTGGGATAATCATTCATAATTGCATCAACCCCTGTTTCTTTTCCCTCAAACCGCCTAAATAGCAATTGATCAGAACGCCGCCGAGCGGCGTCGATATGAGTTGGCGGGATAAAATGCGGACGACGTTTAATCCAGAGGTTGAAGGATTAGGGCGTAGCCATTGGATGACATTGGCCACGCTGATGCCCTATTTATGGCCGCGCGGTCGTTGGGATTTACGATTTCGCGTTGTTCTGGCGATGCTTCTGTTAGCTGCAGCCAAAATTGCAATCGTTTTTATTCCTTTCATATACAAGGAAGTCATAGACGCTTTGAATGTGACTGGACCGGACGGCAAGGTCGGCATGTTGGTTGCTGTTCCCATTCTTATGATTATCGCCTTTGGCGCAGCGCGGTTGGCCAGCCAGGCCTTCGGTGAATTGCGCGATGCCGTATTCGCTAAGGTGGGCCAATATGCCTTGCGCACGATCGCGCTGCAGGTATTTAGTCATCTGCACTGCCTTTCCCTAGCCTTCCACCTAAATCGGCGCACAGGTGGGCTAAGCCGGGCGATCGAGCGTGGCACTAAAGGAATCGATTTCCTGCTACGCTTCTCCTTGTTCAACATTTTGCCAACCTTATTGGAACTATCCATGGTCTGCGGCGTTTTGTTGATCAATTACGGCGCTAGCTACTCATCCATCACCCTATTCGCCGTTGGCGTCTATATAGCCTTTACCCTCACGGTGACAGAATGGCGTCTAAAGCATCGCCGGGAAATGAACCGCACGGACAGCGAAGCCAATACAAGGGCCATCGATAGTTTGTTGAATTTCGAAACTGTCAAGTATTTTGGCAACGAAATCCACGAAGCTAATCGTTTTGACCACTCCATGGCCCGCTATGAAAATGCGGCGGTACGCAGTCAAACATCCCTGGCACTGTTGAATATAGGCCAGGGTGTAATAATAGCATTTGGCATGTGCACCGTGCTCCTGTTGGCGGCCCAAGGTGTCATTGGTGGCGAATTGACCATCGGCGATTTCGTGCTGATCAATACGTTCATGATGCAACTGTACCAACCACTGGGCTTTCTTGGCTTTGTCTACCGGGAAATCAAGCAGAGCCTAGTGGACATGGATAAGATGTTCGAATTGATCGAGGTGCAGGCTGAAGTAGCGGATAAGACAGATGCTCAGCCCTTGCAGGTGACTTCGGGCGAGGTAGAATTCGAAAATGTGGATTTTGGGTACAAGAACGACCGACAAATTCTGTATGGTGTCAATTTCAAGGTCCCTACGGGCAACACCGTTGCTATTGTCGGACCTTCCGGGGCGGGCAAGTCCACTATTTCAAGAATCTTGTTTCGGTTCTATGACGTCAACGGCGGCCGGGTACTAATCGACGGGCAGGACGTTCGCGACGTTACACAGGCATCATTGCGCGCCAATGTGGGGATAGTGCCCCAGGACACAGTGCTGTTCAACGACAGTATTCGCTACAACATCCGCTATGGCCGGGTTGAAGCCACGGATGACGAGATCGTCAAGGCTGCAAAATTGGCGCAAATTCATGACTTCGTGGATAGTCTTCCCGAAGGTTATGATTCCGACGTAGGTGAACGGGGATTGAAACTTTCAGGCGGCGAAAAACAAAGAGTGGCCATCGCCCGCACAATTTTGAAAAATCCAGGGATATTACTCTTTGACGAGGCGACATCGGCGCTTGATTCGCAAACGGAAAAGGAAATCCAGACGGCCTTGCGTCTTGTCTCGCGCAACCGCACGACACTCGTCATCGCGCATCGTCTTTCCACCATCGTCGATGCCGATGAGATCATCGTCTTGGAGGCGGGCCATATAGTGGAGCGTGGCCGCCATGAAGTTTTGCTAGCTGGCAACGGCACATACGCAGCCATGTGGCGTCGGCAACAGGAACAAGCGGAAGCCTTGCAGCGTCTGGAGCGTCTGGATAAGGATGCAGTTTCAGCCCCGACTGACGACAGGAAAACTGCGGCTTCAGGGTGGCAAAACAGCGGTTGAAGGGAAGGTCGAGAACGGAATGGATGCACTCAAGGCGGTCTTGGTTCCAATCAACCAGGAAGGTTATCGTTTCATTGCGATCTTTGCTGTCATCACCCTCGTTTTGTTCTGGATCGCCAACCCCTTGGGTTGGATTGGCGTCATTCTGACCTGCTGGTGCGCCTATTTTTTCCGTGATCCGGACCGCATTACCCCCAGCCGTGACGGTTTGATTGTTTCGCCCGCCGATGGGGCCGTGCAATCCATAGAGATGGCTGTGCCGCCCGCCGAACTGGGCATGGGCGATGTCCGCCGCCAACGGATCGCAATCTTCATGAATATCTTCAATGTGCATGTGAACAGAATTCCCATCAGCGGCGAGATTACGGCCGTTAATTATCGTCCCGGAAAATTCTTGAATGCCTCTCTGGACAAAGCCTCCATCGATAACGAACGCCAGGCGGTTCGCATGACCACATCCGGTGGCCAGGAAGTAGCCTTTGTGCAGATCGCTGGCCTAGTGGCGCGTCGTATTGTCTGCGGCTTGTATGAAGGGCAGCATGTTCGGGCGGGCGAGCGGTTCGGGCTTATCCGATTTGGCAGCCGTGTTGATGTTTATCTGGATGACGGCATGGCGCCCCTCGTGGCGGTCGGCCAGAGGGCGGTTGCAGGTGAAACCATATTGGCGGATTATAACAGCGATGAACCGCGGCGGCGGGGAGAAATACGATGAGCCTGCGGCGGCGTAATCGGCGGCTTCGGGAATTGCCGGTCAACAGTCTTATCCCGAATATCCTGACGGTCTTAGCTTTATGCGCCGGCATGTCGGCCATTCGTTTTGCCATGCAGGAGAGGTGGGAGCTAGCGGTCGCTGCCATTATCGTCGCAGGTATTCTGGATGGTCTTGATGGCCGCATGGCACGCCTGTTAAAGGGCGCGACGAAATTTGGCGCCGAACTGGATTCTCTATCGGATTTCATAGCTTTCGGGGTGGCACCGGCCCTGGTGGTCTTTATGTGGAGTACCGAAGCCCTAGGCGGAGTGGGCTGGGCTGCTGGATTGGCCTACAGCACCTGTTGCGCGCTGCGTCTGGCCCGTTTCAACACTGCCCTGGAGGACCCCGACCGGCCGGCTTGGGCCAACTTTTTTTTTACTGGCATGGCCGCGCCGGCTGGCGCCTACACGGCTTTATTGCCACTGACAGTCAGTTTTCAGATTGGCGATGGTTTTCTGCGGGAACCGGCACTCATGGCTCTGTGGCTCTTGGCAGTGGCTTTCATGATGATCAGCCGTATTCCCACCTATTCCTTCAAACGGGTTCGGGTGAAGCGAGAGATGGTCTTGCCGGTACTTGTTGTCGTTGGCATTGTAGCGGCGGTCTTGGCCAGTTATCCCTGGTTTGTCTTGTCTATTCTAGGAGTGTTGTATCTGGGGTCTATCCCCTTCAGTTATCGCGCCCAGCAGCGGTTTGCCGAGATGCAGCCGGCAGTCGAAGAGACAGGCGGTCAAGTCAGCGATAAAACCACCGGCATCTCTAGCGAACCTGGCAACAAGGAGCGGCTTTGAGGTTCAAGGCCAGCCAGCTCCTGGAACACTGACCTCGAGGGTTTCAATTCGCCCTGACCGTAGTTCCGCCGTGTCGGGGCCGGATTGGAGACAGGTGCAGATGAACAATGTGCGCCGTTCCGGCCCACCCAGCATACAGGCGAACGAACCACGGTTACCAGTGGATATCCGGTCGGTGATTTCGCCTCCTTCCAAAACACGGATGGTTTCCTTGTTGCGTGGATCGGCTACCCAGACCGCGCCTTTTT
>CAXGCE010000140.1:0-5764 GCA_964007795.1 uncultured Alphaproteobacteria bacterium
GGGGAAGATATGGCGGCTCGTGGCGTGATCAGCCATATCAATCGGGCAGCAGCGGCCCTGGGGTGCGCGGTAGGGCAAACAGCCATGGCATGTGCCGAGGCCATGCGTGCTGCGCCCGCGCCGTCTGGCGATGCACCTTCATACGAAGAGGCACGGTTTCTGTTTTCGGAAAATCAGACGGAGCCGCTGGTATGGGGTGTCGATTCTGCCTCCTTGCTACGTCCGGAAGACGCAGGCCAGGTTGTACTGACGGCCTCCCATGGCGCCTTGCTGGGGGGTGACGCAGCCTCGGCCATTAAGTATGACGTCCGGGCCTGTGCATTCAATGACGCGGGCGTAGGTATCGAAAATATCGGCACCAGCAGATTACCCGCCTTAGATCAACGCCAAATCGCTGCCGTGACAGTTGATTGTGAGACAGCTCGTATTGGAGATGCGCGATCGATGTGGCAGACCGGAATTATATCGCACGCCAACGAAACTGCCACTGCTCTGCGTGTCGTGGCAGGAGACACACTTAAATCATTTGCACAAAAAGCCCGACAAGGAACAGGTTAGAACATGTCCGAACAAAGTCTGACAAACCGACCGCCACGTACGATGTCTGGCGGACGCGCCCTGGCCGAGATGCTAAAATTACACAATGCCGCACCCATGTTTGGCATGGGTGGGTTTCAGTTGCTGCCATTTTATGACGCCGTGCGTGAAGTCGGTTTGAGCCATACCTTGATTAATGATGAACGCTGCGGTGCGTTTGCTGCGGATGCCTTTGCCAGAGTGAGTGGACGGCCAGGCGTGTGTGATGCCACGCTGGGGCCGGGCGCCACAAACCTGACCACGGGTCTGGTAGAAAGCCTGAACGCGGGAGTGCCCATGGTGGCTATAACAGGCGATACGAACAGGGATTATTCCTGGAAAAACATGACCCAGGAATCTCGGCAGCTTCAAATCTTAGCGCCAGCGGTAAAGGAAGTCATTCGGGTTGAATCTATTCAACGCCTGCCCGAGCTTGTGCGCCGGGCCTATGGGGTGGCGACGTCCGGCCGGGCAGGTCCAGTGCTACTGGACGTGCCAGAGGACATAGCTCATGGGGAGTATGATTATCCTGAAGATGATCTTTACGCCGATCAGTCGGCGATTACCGCGCCTGCATATCGCAGCCGACCAGCCCGGGATGATATTGCCCGCGCGGCCTCCATGCTGGCCAAGGCCGAGCGTCCGGTCATTCTGGCAGGTGGCGGTGTGCATTTATCCGGCGGGCAGTCTGTTCTTACGGAGCTTGCTGAACGCTTTAATATTCCAGTTGCCCATACCCTTAGCGGTAAGGGTTCCATAGCCTGCACCCACAGTTTGTGCTTGGGTCTATTTGGGCGTTACTCTCGCATTGCCAACGATGTACTGGAATCAGCCGACTGCATTTTAGTGGTGGGTTGTAAGATGGGTGAAATCGCGACCAAGCGCTATACCCTGCCGCCCGCCCATATTCCCATAATTCATCTAGAAATTCATGCTGAGGAAATCGGCCGCTGCGTGCCTGCGGAAGTACCCCTTTGGGGTGACGTCAAGGCGGGTTTGGAAGACCTGATCGACGAGATGTCCGATAGCGCGGAGGCGCAGCACAAGGCGAGGGGTGAATTTGCTACTGAGGTGGCTACCCGCATGACCAATTGGCGTCTTGAGGTGCAGGAGCGCCTGACGTCCAACGAACGGCCCGTCAACATGGCACGAATGTGCCAGGAATTGAACAATACCTTGCCGGAAGATGCCATCCTTGTCGCTGATGGCGGCTTTGCCGCCCATTGGACGGGTTTGCTGTGTGAAACAAAAGCGCCTGGACGCTATTACATCGCTAACCGCGGCTTTGCCTCCATTGGTTACGGCCTGCCCGGCAGCATGGGTGCGCAGCTGGCTGCTGGTGACCGTCCCGTGGTTGGCGTAACGGGTGATGGAGGGTTCAACATGGTGATCGGCGAATTAGAGACGGCGGGACGGCTAAACCTGGGTTTGACAATGCTGATCGTCAACAATGCCGCATCGGGTTACGTCAAGGCGCTTCAGCAGGCCCAGTTTGAAGGCCGCTTTCAATCTTCGGACCTAAATGAAATGAACTACGCCAACATCGCTGAACATTTCGGCTGCAAGGGGATTCGTGTGGAGGACCCCGGCGAACTCGCAGGCGCGATAAAAGCGGGAATGGCAGAAACCGGACGGCCTACGGTGGTGGACGTGGCGGTCACGCGCGATCCAAAAAAGATGCTGCCTGGCGTTGATAACCGCGCGGCGCCAATCAAGAAAGGCGATCGTATCGCCTAACCGTTAGTCTTCGCCATTAACGGTCTTAGCGATGAGAGGCAAAAGGTCCGTGAAATTGCGATCAGGATCCGCCTTTTCACCCACTGACAAGGCGGTGATGAAGCCGAAGTCGGCGCCGTATAAATTCCTTCCTCCCATGGTTGACAAACGCTCGTGAGTGGAGTTGTGGTTCGAAGGTGCTATGATGGATCAGGAAATTTTGGAGCGCGATAATGCACGAGCTTGTTGTACGTGATGCAACTGTAATTGATGGCACTGGCGGCGATCGCCGGGTAGCGGATATAGCGGTGGACGACGGCCTCATAAGGGCGGTTTCGAATGGCGCAGAGGTTGGACCAGGGCGTCGGGAAATCAATGCCGAAGGGTTATTGCTAACACCAGGTTGGGTTGACATCCATACACATTACGACGGCCAAGCTACGTGGGATCCATTTTTGACGCCTTCTTCATGGCATGGTGTGACCACGGTCGTTTTTGGCAATTGCAGTGTCGGTTTTGCGCCGGTACAACCAGGCAGTGAACCATATCTAATAAATTTGATGGAGGGGGTAGAGGATATTCCAGAAACTGTTTTGGCAGAAGGCATTGACTTTCGCTGGGAGAGTTTTCCGGAATATTTGGACGTACTTAGCTCTACGCCGCGGGTCATGGATATTGGCGCTCAGGTACCCCATGCGGCGCTGCGTTATTATGTGATGGGGGAGCGAGGAGCCGATTTCTCTGAAAAACCAACTGAGTTGGAAATAGAGCGTATGGGCGATCTTTTGGAAGCCTCATTGACCGCAGGTGCTTTGGGTTTTACCACATCACGCACAGGAAAACATCGAGCCGCGGATGGCCGGCTCACGCCGAGTTACGGTGCCGAAGAGGCGGAATTAAATGGTTTAGCCCTGGCCATGAGGCGTGCCGGAACGGGAGTATTGGAAGTAAATTCTGATTTTGGCGAAGGTGAATTTGAACGGTTGCAGGCTGCGGCAGAGATCGCTGGTCGACCACTTTCGGTGCTGCTGGTTCAAGTAGACGATGCGCCTGACCTTTGGAGGAAAACTCTGGACCAAGTGGGTTTGGCCTGTGCGGATGGCCTAGAAGTGACGGCGCAGGTTGGCAGCCGGGCAATTGGTATGTTGATGGGGCTTGAAGCTACCGTCCATCCATTTACCACTCATCCCCTTTGGCTGGAGATGTCAGCTCTATCTCCAAAAGAACGGTTCGAACGTTTGCGCGACGCACCCGATTTACGGCGGCAATTGGTAAAGGAACGACCTGACGACGGGCACATAAACTGGATGGAGGAGGTCTTACGGCGCACTTTCGAAATTGATGAGATAGTTGACTACGAACCAAGGCCAGAAAATAGCATTTCGGCTAGGGCGAAGACCCAGGGCCGAGACCCCTTTGATTTAGCTCTGGAATTGCTGTTAGCCAACAATGGCCAGACCTTGTTGCTCCACCCTTTTGAAAATTATTGCGCCGGTAACTTGGAAGTAGTGAAGGAGATGTTAGAGGATCCTAATACAGTCTGTGGCGTGGCTGATGCGGGTGCTCATGTGGGCATAATTTGCGACGCTTCTTCGCCTACGTCATTGTTAACACATTGGGGCCGCGATCGCAGTCGAGGAGAAAAATTATCGCTTGAATTTTTGGTCCGCAAGCAGACTTTCGACACAGCGCGAACATATGGGTTGCTTGATCGCGGTATTATAGCGCCGGGTTACAAGGCGGATTTCAATATGATCGATTTTCAGGCTCTGAGCCTGCAGCGCCCTAAGTTGGTTTATGACTTGCCGGCCGGCGGCCGACGTATCATCCAGAAGGCTGTAGGTTATTGCCATACATTCGTTTCTGGTGTTGAGGTAATGCGTGATGGCGAATTTATGGGTGAATTGCCCGGCAAGTTGCTGCGCGGTACCCAAGCTGCACCAATCTAGATTTTAGTTCTTTGCGCCTTGACTGGCAGCAAGCGAACCTTAATTAGCCGGCGGGGGAAGGACCGAGAACGATAAGACATGGATGGTTGTCAATAGTTCAGAGATGGTGCCCACTAAACTCAATCATTTCGCAACAATTCAAATTAGTGGCACGACCACTTGCGTTCGGTTCTAGCCTCACAAATTGGTCGGTCAGACCATTCGCGTCGGGCCGGAAAACATTTCCGTAAATTTGTTTGCAGAACTAGATCTATCGGCCCGACCTATTTAGCAGCGCGTACCGCACGGCTAATTTCGCTCCATTTCCCTAGGTTGTCCGGATTATCACGGATGTTTTCTTCCGCATGATACATCGCCAAACGTGCTGCAGTACCGTTGTAGCGTTCGATTAGTTTGTCTGCCATGTCGTCCCAGCGTGCGGGCAGTGCGAATTGGTACAGCAACTCGTCGTCAATCAGAGCGACCAGCGCCTCCGTATCGCCTCTTCGCAACAGCTCCCGCAATTTGTCCCGCATGCCGCCATAACCGAGGTCATCGAACTGGAAGGCGTAGTTGGGTGTTGCGCCATAAAAACCAATTTGCGTTTTGGCTTTCAATGTAGCGTTTGCCTGTTCCTCGGGGCTGTCTCCGGGAATTGCCATGACAGGGACGATTAGGTCGATCTCGCTGGTATCGCGACCCGCCTTAGCTGCACCTTCGGCCAAATTGGGCAAAAGGCGGTTTTCTATATAGTGCATGGAATGCATAGGGTGAACGTGTATGCCATCTGCCAGTTCGCCGGCGACCTTGGTCATATATGGACCGACAGCCGAAATATCGATTTTTACATCTTCATGGTCATGGCCCGACGGTGCCCATTGATCAGGCAGAAGGCTCAAATTGTAATAAGGACCCTCATGCTCCAGAGGACCTTCACGACGAAACGCCTTGAGGCAGGCGCGCACGGCTTTCAGGTAATCCTTCATTTGGGGTGCGGGGCGGTCGAATTGTGAGGAATAACGCCGGACGACGTGGGCCTTGACCTGGCTGCCCAGGCCCAATCGGAAGCGACCTTCGGTATTGCGTGCCAATTCCCAGGCGATTTGTGCCGACATCATGGGGCTACGCGGAAACGCGACTGCGATCCCGGTAGAAAATTGCAGGGTAGGTGCAGCCATGGCGGCAGCAGCTATGACCATCCAGGGGACCTGGCTACTCTCAGTCATCAACATTCCGGAAAAGCCGCTGGCTTCTAATTTCTTAGCCAATTCGGCAGCTTCGGACCAGGTCGAAGGCCGCGCCATAAGATCAAATTCCACGATGTTCCTCCACAGTACAAACGTACTTTTTGACAACATAGCACATACGGGATTGGACGGCCGTAACGTTGGACATGACGCCTACGGCGCTCGCAACCTCGGCAAACTGAAGCCGGCTGGGACGCATAGCGCGATCATGTCAAGGTCAGCCTTTACTAGCGTGTTGTATAGATTACCATGAAGATAACCGCGGCCAGCACGGCTACGTTTCGACTTGAGCAGATA
>CAXGCE010000141.1:0-5750 GCA_964007795.1 uncultured Alphaproteobacteria bacterium
TTCATCCAAGGGATCGCGCTTCAGAATTAAGGGCTTTCGGCTGCCGTCACGCAGAATAGCATCGAATGACCAGGTTTCCCGGCTGGCTCCACCGGACAGGCGCACCAGCCCATCGATCTTTGTGCCTACACCGTATTCAACGGACACGCGATCCCCCAAAACGGCGGCCAAATTTTGGATTTGAATCTCGGCCTTTTTCTTTGTCATATCAGCCGTCATCGCTCGGAAGTTGCAAATTACGCCACGCCGACACCGTCCCACAGGATAAAGGGAGAGGTATCGTCATGGCAAATGACTACCCCAGGGTTTTGCAACTGTTGAACCGCGATGGTTTTTTTGACAGCGGCTCAGTTTTGGACTCCGCCATTTACCCAGTGATCAAGTTAAGTGCCAATATTGAGAAATTCGCACCCCTACGAGAGGATATGGACATCGACGCAGGTCTAATTATGTGGTGAGATAGGATCGTGGAGGCGCTCGGCAAGGAAATCCAACATATGGCCCTAGCCGTGGCCCAAGGTACCCTGACCAATTAGGACGACTTAGTCCATTAGAATTTCCAATTAAAATACAATGGGTTAGATCCCATCAATCCAGAGTGCCCCCGCGGGAGAAAAGGCAAAGGGGTCAGGTCTTGTCTCTTGTCTTTTCGCAAGATTCAAAACTTGACCCCGCATTACCCTCCAAAGCGCGACAAGTCTAGCCCAGGTCGGCCAATACCTCGTCGGGATGCTCCGCCGGAACCACGGTATTGTAGACCTTAGCTATCTTTCCCTCCGGATCGATCAAGAAGCTGAAGCGGGCCGGATAGGGTTTCTCTTCTTGGATCACCCCATAGGCCATGCCCGCAACCTGATCAGGGTCGCTCAACAAATCATAGGGAAAATTGAATTTTTCCTGAAATGCACGGTTTTCCTCGGGTTTATCAAAAGATGCACCGAGAATTACCGCATTCTTGGCTGTGAAGTCTTGGATTCGATCACGGAACCCCTTGCCTTCAATGGTTCAGCCAGGCGTATCGGCCTTGGGATACCACCATAAAACTACGTGGTGCCCCTTGTACTGGTCCAGTGTGGTCACTGCCCCCTGCTGGTTGCGCATGGAGAAGGCTGGAGCCAAATCTCCCACCTTTGGTAACGCCATAAAGCTCTCTCCTTCATTGTTACGGCTGCCTTAGAATTCAAAAGTGAATGCCTTGCCGTCGGCCAGGCCGGAGCGCCGCATCCGCGTCGCCGATGTCTCAGCTGACGCCGGTTCGGGCGCGGAACGCGTCACTGGCCGCTCAGTCTTCTGGGCGCTAGTAGGCCGGCCCTGTAACTCGTTCAGACGCTGACGAGTGCTGTCCAGCATGCTATTGAAAGCAGATGAAAGATCTGAATGATTGTCTCTAGCCATCTTCTCCTCGTCAGGCCGGAGCCTTGCGCCCCTCGTTCCACCAAGCTTCGAAATCTTCCCGTGTGCCGCTTGAAAAGCCCGATTCTGCAGATCCACGCAGATAGTTGAGCACCTCATCACCTGAGATGACATCGCCATATTTAGCATCTATATCAAACAGGTTCGCCTCGTGCGGCCCCTCCGCCCGGTCACCCACACCATCCCGCACTACGATGGTGTGGTAGGCGTATTGCAAAGAATCGACTGCAGAGGCCCTCACGCATCCGGACGTGGTGCACCCGGTAATTACCAATGTATCAACGTTTTGGCCGCGCAAATAACTGTCCAGATCGGTGCCGAAAAATGACGAAGCATAATTCTTGGAGATGATCAATTCCCCTGGCAAAGGCCTTATCCGCTCGTCCACAGCGCAGTTGGGCGAGCCCTTGCGCAATATACCGAGCGAAGGAATTTTTTTCACGAAAACGCCGCCGTCGGATAGGTCTTCCTTATATTCAACAGTGGTGTAGACAATAGGCAGACCTGACTTGCGGAACGCTGTTTGCAAACGCGCCGTCACCTCCAATTGCGAAGAAAAATCGCCGCCTAGGGGCGTGCTAGAATCAGTAAAGCCGATTATGAAGTCTACCACCAAAAGCGCCGGTTTTTTGCCAAATCCCGATGAGACGGCAAATCCCTTACTCTCGTAGTCCATCCGCGTTTCCCGTTCCCAATCAGCCATCTTCTGCCTCCTTCAGAGCAGCAATTCTACTGCTACCGCCTGTAGCATCAACTAGATTATTTCCCCTGCGTCTTCGGCCCCCGAATTGGAACCCGAACATTGGGCACCCCAACTATTATAGACTATGTCCAAACTGGATCGTTCCGAATTTAGATGACGGCTCAGAATATCTCCCAATTGTTCCGGCCCCTCGAACCGAACCACCATCATGCCAAATGCCTGTGCCATGACGACAAGATGATGATCGCGAGCAGTAGGCACTTTATCAAAGACATTTAGGCTGTGCACTGCGGTACACGGCCACCAACTCTTTCACCTGAGGACGAATGGAGCGAAGGCGGTCCCATACGATATTCTTGTTATTGGCCATCCAATGCGACTTGGAGCGGCGAAAAGAAGAGTAAATAATGGCAAGGAGCCATTCTCGTTTTCAACGCTCGGAGGTTTTCGGCTATGTTGACGGCAACAATTATGTTTTCGTCGTAGGGAGGATGCCGCCATGGATTTGGTTCTTAATGCCGAGGATTTGGCATTTCAGGATCAGGTGCGTAATTTTCTCACCACTAGTTTACCCCGGGAGATAAAGGACCGTGTACAGGTCGCGCCGTCCTATGTGACCAAGGAACACACCCGTCGCTGGCAACAATTATTGTATGAACAGGGCTGGGGGGCACCAAATTGGCCCGTTAAATATGGTGGCACCGGCTGGACTGCCATGCAGAAATACATTTACGATTCGGAATACCAGGCAGCCGATTGTCCCCGGCAGAGCCCCTTCGGCATCGGCATGGTAGGGCCGGTGATTTGCGCCTTTGGCACCGACGAACAAAAGGAACAGCATTTGAACCCTATAATTCGGGGTGAGAAATTCTGGTGTCAAGGTTATTCAGAGCCAGGATCCGGTTCAGACCTTGCGTCGCTGTCCACCCGAGCTGTACGGGATGGTGACGAATACGTCATCAACGGCCACAAGATTTGGACTTCTCATGCCCATCATGCAGATTTCATGTTCTGTTTGACCCGCACGGACCCGGATTGCAAGCCGCAGGAGGGAATTTCTTTTATCCTGATTGACATGACCGCGCCAGGCATCGCCGTCAAACCAATTATCTCCATCGATGGCCATCATTATCTGAACGAGGTGTTCTTCGACGATGTCCGAGTTCCTATCACCAACCGGATTGGCGAGGAAAACAAAGGCTGGACATATGCCAAATTTCTGTTGGGCCATGAACGTACTGGCATCGCCGGTGTTGGTAAGTCCAAACGTAAGGTAGAGCGTTTGAAAGCTGTTGCGGCCTTGGAACCGACCAGCGATGGTGAGAGCATGCTGGACGACCCAAACTTCACAGCCCGCATTGGCCAGGCGGAAGTCTCGCTGCAGGCGTTGGAATTCACCCAGATGCGAATTTTGGCACAAGAAAAAGCCGGGCAACCACCAGGGCCCGAGGCTTCGACCTTGAAAATCGGCGGCACCCAAGTAGAACAGACCTTAAATGAATTGATGATCGAAGTGATCGGCAATTATGCCGCTCCCTTCCCCACCGACGCCCAGGATATAAAGCGTAACGAGCCTTCCATCGGACCGGAACATGGCGTGGGCCTGATGCAAGAACATCTGCTTCGCCGGGCTGCGACCATCTATGGCGGCAGCAACGAAATCCAGCGCAACATTATTGCCAAAGCCGTATTGGAAATGTAAATAGCCGCCTCCGCACCTGTTAGTCGAATTAGCTATGCTCCTATCGGCTTGCAGCCACGTTGAAGACTAGCGCGAACACCGGATGCCCACACAATCACCCAGCGTCAGCACCAGCGAGATTCGCCACAAGGCCATCTCTCAGCATATGGAGCTCTGGGGCTAACCTTCTTCCTCCGCCCGCAGTTCCACGCGGCGGATTTTGCCCGAGATAGTTTTTGGCAGGGCTTCTCTGAATTCAATTTCTCGCGGATATTTGTATGGTGCCGTCTGCTGTTTCACGAAATCCTGGATCTCCACCACCAGATCTTCCGACGGATCGAACCCCTCCGATAGCACGACAAAGGCCTTGACGATTTCACCGCGGATCTCGTCTGGTTTTCCCACGACAGCAGATTCCATGACGCCGGGATGTTCCACCAAAGCGCTTTCTACCTCGAAGGGACTGATGCGGTAGCCTGCCGAGGAGATGATGTCGTCAGAGCGGCCAACAAACCAGATATAACCGTCAGCATCCCGCGTTGCTGTATCACCCGTGTAATACCAACCGTTACGAAACGACTTGGCGGTAGCCTCCGGATCCTCGAAATAGCCATCGAACAGGCCTGGCGGATAGGGGTCCGTGATTTTCACCGCAATATGACCGACTGTATCGTCATCGACCACATTGCCATCGTCGTCAATAATACCGATTTCGATGCCGGGCACGGGCTTGCCCATGGAGCCGGGACGAATTTCCATGCCGGGAAAATTGGCAACGATATTCACGGTCTCGGTCTGGCCATAACCGTCATGGATGTCACAACCCGTTGCCGCTTTCCAGCTACGCATGGCCTCGGGGTTCAGGGGCTCCCCTGCGCCGATACAATGACGGACCGAACTTAGGTCATAGCCAGAGATATCCAGGGTAGCGAAGACGCGATAGACTGTGGGTGGAGCGCAAAATGTGGTCACATTGAATTTCTCAATCAGCTTCAGATGCATTTCCGCATCAAAACCGGGTGCGTCATAAAGCATGATAGAGGCGCCCGCGATGAGGGGTGGGAAAATGATGCCCCAGGCGGCCTTGGCCCAGCCCGTGTCCGTCAGGGTCCAATGTATGTCGTCGCGGCGCAACCCCTGCCAATAGTTGCAGGTGATCGTATGTGCCAGCCCATAGGCATGGTCGCGGGCTACCATCTTCGGCATCGAAGTTGTGCCGGAGGTGAAATAAATCAGCATCAGGTCGTCGGATTTCGTGGGTGCCACTTTTGCGCGGTCGAATTGATCCGGTGCCACGCCGCACGCAGTTTCCTTGCAAGTCCAGCCCTTCCGTTCCGCCCCGATGATGATCAAGTGCTCCAGCGTAGGACATTTGTCCCTCACAGCCTCCACCTTCGCCGCGTGCTCCGCTGTCACTATGACAATCTTGGCGCCAGATCGGTTGACCCGGTATTCGATATCGTGTGCTGTCAACAAATTCGTGCCCGGCATTGCCACCACGCCCGCTTTCATGCAACCGAACAATACGTGATAGAAGGCCGGGATGCGGGTGATCATGACAAAGGCGAAGTCTCCTTTTTGCGTACCCAAATCCTGTAAAACATTGGCGAATTGGTTTGAAGCCTTCTCCAGACTGGCATAGCTGTGTTCCTCAGCAGTTTCGCCATCAGTAGCCACGGCAATAAGAGCCGTCTTGTCCTCCAACACCGCCTGCTTCGCCAGCACATCGAAGGCAAAATTAAAGTTCGCTGGCACATCTAATTTAAAATCTGCCCGTGCAGCCTCATAATTAAAGGTTGTGCCGATGTCCGCCATGGCCAAGCCTCTCCTGTCGGTTATTACAATTGTTGACAATAAGGTAATCGCACCACAGATCGTGAGCAACCATACTCCGCAGCATAAAATTAGGCGAAATGCATTGTTCGCTGTAGCCTGGAAAGGCCAGCTAAGAAC
>CAXGCE010000142.1:0-5737 GCA_964007795.1 uncultured Alphaproteobacteria bacterium
AAAAATTGGGCATCAGGCAAATTGTCTGCCCCAGAAATGCCGGTGTTGCCTCAGCCCTCGGACTGTTGCTTGCACCGGCCCGAGTGGATCGCACTGCTGCCTTCGCCGCAAACCTCGAAGAAATTGACTGGAAGGCTCTCGAAGCACAATTTGTCAGATTGGAAGATGACGCCCGGCAAGTCATTGCAGATACCAGTACAGAAGCTCACGAGGCGGGCGTGCAGCGCTTGGCCGATTTGCGGAATATCGGCCAAGGCTTTGAACTAGTTGTCAATCTGCCCGATGGGCCCTACGACAAAAACAGTCATGATAACATCCTTGCTGCGTATAGAGCTGCCTATCAAACTCATTTCACACGGCCGCCGCCGAATGTCCCAGTCGCCATAGCGGCGCTACGGGTTCGGCTCACGGCGCCTACGCAGATAATGGTCGACGATATGGAGGAAAGTGGCGAACCAGTAACACGGGAAAAGAAGATCCGAGAAATCTACGTCCCTGAGTTAGGTGGTCTGACAGAGGCTGCTGTATTCGACCGTTCTCGCATGGCTGTCGGAGAAGAATTTTTTGGCCCGGCCGTTGTGGAGGAGCCGGAATCCACCGCGGTTATAGGACCCGGCGGGCGGTTTCACGTTTCAAGGGCTGGTAATCTGATCATCGACCTACCAGTAGACCGTCATGGATAAACTTGATGCCGTCACCCTGGAAGTGATTTGGAACCGCATGATCGCGAGCGTCGACGAAGCGGCAAAGGCCATCGTACGCACCTCGTTCTCCACACTGTCGAATGAAGCTAACGATTTTGCGTGCGTCCTGACCGACGCGGAAGGCCAGTTACTGGCTCAGAACAGCGGTTCCATACCTTCGTTTATTGGCACTCTGCCGGCAACGGTGCGCCACGCCTTGAATAAATTCGGACGCGATGGTCTACATCCTGGCGATGTGATTTGCACCAACGACCCCTGGCTCGGCACCGGTCATTTGAACGATTGCAGCATCGTCCGACCTATCTTCCGGGACAGTCACCTGATTGCCTTCGCCGCCACTGCCTCACATATGCCCGATATCGGCGGCCGGATTCGCTCCGTGGAAGCACGAGAAATTTTTGAGGAGGGGTTTCAAATCCCCTTGATCAAGATCCTACGCAACGGCACGGAAGACAAAACATTTTTCGAATTACTACGCGCCCAGGTGCGCACCCCAAATCAAACCGAAGGCGACATCAATGCGCTAATCACCGCGAATTATCTGATCGAGGATCGTGTTCTCACGATGTTGGCAGAATACGGCTTGGATAATCTGCAAGCGATTTCAAAGGAATTGAACGACCGTACCGAGAACGCCATGCGCTCAGCCATCAAAAAAATCACCGACGGAATTTATGATTACCAGATGCAAACGGATGGCCTGAGTGCAGATGCCCCATTCACTTTTGCCTTGAGGCTTACAGTGGCCGGTGAAACCGTTCATTTTGATTTCAGTGGCACCTCATCAGTGCAGCCGCGCTCCATAAACTGCCCCTTCTGCTACACCTATGCCATGTCGGCCTATGCCATCAAATGCGCCCTTCTGCCCAACATTCCCAATAACTCAGGTATGCTACGCCCAATTACAGTAGAAGCACCGGAAAATTCGCTTCTTAACCCTCTGCCGCCGGCTTCAGTGGGCGCAAGAGCCAGCACGGGACATTACGTGCCAATCCTTGCCTTTGGCGCTCTAGCGGAAGTGATGCCGGAACAGGTTATGGCCGCCGCGGGGTCGCCTATATGGAATTGCACTCAATCCGGCGTCCGGCCGAATGGCCAAACTTATGCCTCAAACCTATTCTTCAACGGCGGCATGGGTGCTACGGCCGGCGCCGACGGTGAGCACGCCATATCCTGGCCTTCGAACCTGTCCTGTACGCCCGTAGAAGTAGCCGAACAATATGCTCCTTTACTATTTCATTACAAACGCCTAAGGCCCAACTCGGGCGGCATCGGCAAATACCGGGGCGGCTTGGGTGAAGATATCCTGATTGAAAATCTTTCTGATAGCCCAATTGCCGTAACATTCATGGCCGAACGCACCCGTTTCGGCGCACCGGGCCTATCGGGTGGCGGCGAAGGCGAAGTCGGCAGCGTACGGATCGACGGAATAGAAGTGGACAATCGGGCGCAACATCATTTGGATAAGGGTGCCCGTATTTTAATGGCCACACCAGGCGGTGGCGGTTACGGACGCGCCGTAGATCGAAAAGTCGCCCACAAATTAGAAGACAAAATTCTTGGGTATATGACGGAGGAATAGCTATGAGCGCAAAGGATAAAGACCTGACCGAAATCGCCAAATCCCTCGGATTAGAAGTCATCTACGCCTCTCGGCCGGAACTGGTTCGTGCCGCCTTTGAAAATGCCCGTGCCATGGCCGAGCGCCTGGACCGCACGCATGCTCCCGGGGATGAACCAAGTCATATCTTCAGAGTAGATAACAATGCCTGACGATCTTGCGTTCCTGAGTTTAACCGAAGCAGTTCGCCGAATTCGGAGCGGTGATCTATCCCCTGTCAAATACACACAAGCGCTGTTGGACCGCATTGCCGCCCATGACGGCCAATTAGATAGTTTTCTACGCGTTTTGGACGACGGCGCTTTAGAAGGCGCGGCGTTGGCCGAATTGGCAGTGAAAAATGGTGAGACGCTTGGTCCTCTGCACGGTGTTCCTTTTGCCCTTAAGGATATCGTGGATGTAGCCGGTCTGCCGACCACCGCCCAAAGCCAAATTCTTGCCCAGCAACCGCCCAAGACCGATCATGCTGCCGTCACTGCAAAACTTCATGACGCTGGCGGCATTCTTTTGGGCAAAACCGCGACCCATGAATTTGCCATTGGCGGGCCGTCCTTCGATTTGCCTTGGCCTCCCGCCCGCAACCCATGGAACCTCGCGCGATATCCGGGCGGCTCATCCTCAGGATCCGGGGCGGCCGTAGCGGCAGGGCTTGTGCCCATGGCGATCGGTACTGACACAGGTGGATCCGTGCGCAACCCGGCTACTGCCTGCGGCATCGTCGGCATGAAACCGACATACGGACGGGTCAGCCGGCGCGGCGTATTTCCCTTGTCTTTTTCCCTGGACCACGTCGGGCCAATGACACGAACCGTGGCCGATAATGCCTTGATGCTGAATGTGATTGCCGGTCATGATCCGGGCGATCCAGGCTCCGCCAATCTGCCGACCCCCGATTTCACTGCGGATTTAGACAAGGGCGTTGATGGCCTGAGCATTGGCGTGATCCGGCATTTTCATAATCGAGACATGACTGCTGAGCCCGCAATGGCCCAGGCCTTGGAGGACGCTCTCGTCGTTCTGTCGGATCTAGGCGCCGATATCAGTGAAATTGAAACCGCGCCCTTGGGCGATTTCGCAACATGCAATCGGATCATATTGTTATCGGAGGCTTATGCCATTCACCGCAATTGGCTGCAGACCCGACCAGAAGACTACAGCGAATCTTTTCTGGAACGAATCCTGCCCGGCGCCTTCTTGAGCGCCAACGACTATGTTGATGCCCTGCGTCTACGTCGTAAACTAACTGCAAATTTTAATCGGACGATTTCGGGCCTCGACGGCGTCATTGCAGTTTCCGCCATGGATGCCGCATTCGCCATCGATGATGCGGAAGAAATCGCTTTGAAATATCCGCGTCAGGCCCGAACACCTTTCAATCTAACTGGCAATCCCGCACTGGCCATACCAACCGGGTTCAACGACGATGGCATGCCCCTGGCCATGCAGATCGTAGGCAAACAATTCGATGAAGCCACGATCTACCGCATCGCCGCCGATTATGAAGCAGCCACCGATTGGCATTTGCGACGACCACCAATATAGAGGACCTCCTCGAGGATATTTGCCATGCTTACAACACACGGACGATACGAATTTTCACCCATCGACGAACGGCCCGACTATTCCTGGCCCGATGGAAAGCGCCTTGCAGTCTACATAGCATTAAATGTGGAACAGTTCGCCTGGGACAAAAGCGTCGAATCCGCCATCGCTCCGTCAGGTATGCACAACAAGCAAAGCGTATTTGCCTGGCGGGATTATGGCAATCGCGTCGGGTTCTGGCGCCTGATGGATCTGTTTGATGAATTGGACATTCCAATCCAGGCGCAACTGAACTCGGAGATATATGATCATGCCCCTCAAATTGCTGAGAGGCTGCGCGCGCGGGGCGACGAATTCCTGGGTCACGGCATAACAAATTCAGAGGAGCAAGGCGGCCGTAGCGAAGATGAAGAAAGAACCTTGATCAAGACGGCAACCGACGCAATCACTGTGAATGAGGGAACGGCGCCAATCGGGTATATGTCGCCTTGGCTGTCACAAAGCGAAACAACATTGGATCTGTTGAGCGAGGCCGGTTACCGCTACAACATGGACTGGTGTTGCGACGATCAACCGATTTGGATGAAGACCCGCCACAAGGCCATACTCGCCATGCCCTACCCAGTGGAATTGAACGACAACCGCTACATCGTCCTGCACAAAATGACACCGGAGCAATACGCCGACGCCATCATAGATAATTTTGATGAAATGCTGGAACAGTCTGTCAATCAACCCCTTGTATTTCCCATTTCCCTGCACACCTTCGTCGTGGGTCAACCATTCCGCCTGCGCCATTTGCGCCGGGCCTTGAAGCATATCACGGGTCATCGTGAGAAAATCTGGCTGACCCGTCCCGGTGACATTTGCCGGCATATTGAAGGCCTGCCCGCAGGAATTGTACCCGGTAGTTAAAATTTGATGCCTAATGTAAGACGGATCACCAAGTTTCTATGCACACGAGGCGCCACCAAGTTCCCGACCGCAATCTACCTTCCATTCACAAACAATCGACACATTCGACGAAATCGAGCATGCGTTCAGAACACCTTAGTTTAACCTACGAGCAGCCACACAGTCATCGGCGCCATGGTGTTACACCGACCGGAATAGAGGCGACCGTGCAGCACCTGTGTACACCGCAAACGCAGAACGGCTTCGCCATCACCATCGACCACCCAATTGAGTACTCTATCCATGTCTAGGAAAAATTCAGCGCAGGACTGGCAGGACTACTACCAAAGAACAGATGACCGCCCACCCAGGGAAACACTAATGGAGGCGCTCTCCCGGTTTGATAAAGAAGAAGCAGTAGGCCGAGCCGTTGACCTCGGTTGTGGCAACGGACGTGACACAATAGAGATATTGCGCCGAGGCTGGTCAGTCCTAGCCATCGACGCTCAGGCATCCGCCATCGAAACCCTTAAGAAACGTCCAGAATTAGATGAGTTGAAGACAACGCTCGTTACAAAAGTTTCCCGTTTCGAGAATGCGGTCTGGTCCGGCGCCGACCTCGTAAATTCCAGTTTTGCATTGCCACTGTGTCGGAAAACGGACTTTCTAGATATTTGGCAGCGTATTTACGATAGCCTTCGATCAGGTGGCAGGTTCAGTGGCCAGCTTTATGGCGATCGGGATGAATGGGCAGGGAACCCAACAAATACCCACTTTACTCCTGCCGAGGTGCAGACGCTGATCGGACACTATGACGTCGAGAAATTTTGGGAGGAGGAAACAGATTCGGTCACGCCGCGTGGCACACCGAAACATTGGCACATCTACCATATCGTTGCTCGTAAGCCGTAGTCCGGCCTCTTAATTTCTTTTCCTAATCCAGAAGCAGCATTTTCTGCATCTGCTTTTAAATAAT
>CAXGCE010000143.1:0-5692 GCA_964007795.1 uncultured Alphaproteobacteria bacterium
GATTTTCAGGATTTATATCTGGGCAGCCTCACTGCCATCGGCCTGGATGCTGCTAGTCACGACATCCGATTTGTCGAGGACGATTGGGAAAGCCCTACTTTGGGTGCTTGGGGCTTGGGCTGGGAAGTTTGGTGCGACGGTATGGAAGTCAGTCAGTTCACCTATTTCCAGCAGGTCGGTGGCTTTGACTGCAATCCTATCTCGGGTGAGTTGACTTATGGTCTGGAGCGCTTGGCCATGTATGTCCAGGGCGTGGATCATTTCCAAAAACTGGTCTGGAACGAACCGGGCACTTCCCGCTCGAAAACTTATGCTGATATCTACCTGGCAGCAGAACAGCAGTTTTCCGCCTACAACTTCTATTATGCCGATACCGGCATTTTGCTCCGGCATTTCACGGATGCCGAAATCGAATGCGCTGCCCTGGTCGAAGCGGATTTACCTTTGCCCGCCTACGACCAGTGCATCAAGGCCTCGCACATATTTAATCTATTAGAAGCCCGCGGCATGATTTCGGTGACGGAACGGGCAGCCTATATAGGCCGGGTGCGAAATCTAGCCAAAGCTTGTGCCAAGGCCTATCTTGCCGCCGAAGGCGAACTCGTCGAGGAAATGGCCTGATATGCCGGATCTATTGCTGGAGTTGTTCGGCGAGGAAATTCCCGCCAGCATGCAGGCCCGCGCCGCCGAAGATCTGAAGCGCCTTGTTTGCAACGGTTGTAGGGGGGCAAATTTGCCATTTGAAACGGCTAAGGCCTATGTCACACCCCGGCGCCTAATTCTTCGCATTACCGGCTTGCCCAAGGCGCAACCGGACGCACGAGAAGAAATACGTGGTCCCAAGGTGGACGCGCCGGACAAGGCCATTCAAGGTTTCCTCCAAGGCAACGGCGTTAGTCGAGACCAGTGTGAAGAGCGGGAACTGGCAAAAGGCGTATTTCTTTGCGCAATCATCAAACACCAGGGACGGCCGACAATGGAAGTGTTGGCAGAGATTTTGCCCAAAGTCTTTGCCGATCTACCCTGGCCAAAATCAATGCGATGGGGCAGTGGCTCCACACGTTGGATTAGGCCCCTACATTCCATTTTAGTCCTGTTTGACGGCACAGTCGTACCCCTGACATTTGCAGGCATCAACAGCGGAATTCAGACGCAAGGGCATCGCTTCCATGCGCCGGAGTCATTCGATGTATTGGGATTCGCCGATTATCGGGACAAACTGGCTGCCGCTAAAGTTATCATCGACCCCGACGAGAGGCGCAAAACTATCTCCGAGGGCGCTAGACGACTAGCCCAGGAAGCCGGCCTGACCCTAGTGGAAGATGATGGTCTGTTGGCCGAGATTTCCGGCCTGGTGGAATGGCCAGTGCCCATGCTGGGAAGTTTTGACAAGCGGTTCCTGGACGTCCCTTCAGAGGTTCTGGTAGCCACCATGACGGTGAACCAGAAATACCTCTCCCTGCGGGATGCCGAAGGCGACCTCTCGCCACATTTTATCGCCGTGGCTAATCTGGAAGCACAGGATGGGGGCTGGAAAATTATTGCAGGCAACGAATACGTACTAACGGCGCGGCTGACGGACGCCGAATTTTTCTGGACCCAGGACAAGAAAAAATCCCTGGCTAGCCGGGTTCCAGCCTTGAACGAAGTAGTTTTTCACGCCAAGCTGGGTCATCTTGGTGACAAAGTCAGCCGCATGGAAAAACTAGCGGCCGAGCTGGCCGGCTATATCCCCGGCGCCGACGCGGAGAGGGCCCAGCGCGCTGCCCATTTGTGCAAGGCCGATTTGGTCAGCGACATGGTCTACGAATTTCCGGAATTGCAGGGCGTTATGGGCCAATACTACGCCCTGAACGATGGGGAACCAGCGGACGTGGCCTTGGCTATCCGACAGCATTATTCGCCCGCCGGTCCAATGGACAACTGTCCGTCGGAAGCTATCTCTCTGTGTGTCGCCCTGGCCGATAAACTGGATATTCTTGTGGGCTTTTGGGCCATCGATGAAAAGCCAACGGGTTCCCGTGATCCATTTGCCTTACGCCGGGCCGCCTTAGGCATAATTCGCATGATTCTAGAAAACAACCTGCGCCTGCCATTAAAAAACGCCTTTGCGCTTGCCCAGGACGCATATGAATTTTCTGGGGGGCCGGATAGCAACTTGCTGGATTTCTTTGCGGATCGCCTGAAGGCTCATCTGCGGGAGCAAGGCATGCGCCATGATCTGATTCAGGCGGTCTTTTCCCTTGGCGGAGAGGACGATCTGGTCCGCATGATCCGCCAGGTGCAGGCGTTAGAAAAATTTATTGCCAGCGAAGATGGGGCTAATCTGCTGACGGCCTATCGGCGAGCCGCCAATATCCTGCGTATAGAGGAAAAGAAGGATGGCCTCGCTCATGACGGTGCCGTCCACCAGGAGCTTTTGCAACAGCAAGAAGAATTTGATCTGGCCCACGCGCTTGGTTTCGCTGTAGTTCAAATCGACGAGGCCTTGGCGAGCGAAGACTTCGCTCAGGCCATGACGGCTATGGCGGGATTACGCCCGCCGGTCGACGGTTTTTTCGATTCCGTAACAGTAAACACTGAGGATGATGCACTACGTGGCAATCGTTTGCGGTTGTTGTCAGAAATTCGCCAAACCTTGCATAAAGTAGCTGATTTCAGCGAAATTGAAGGCTGAATCACTGATAGGTATACCATGACAAATTGGGTTTACACCTTCGGCAGCGGCGCAGCGGATGGCGGTGCAGACGACAAGAACCTGCTTGGCGGCAAGGGCGCGAATTTGGCGGAAATGTCGGGTCTAGGTCTGCCTGTGCCTCCGGGATTTACGCTGACAACTGAAGTTTGCACCACTTATTACGATAACCAGGAAAACTACCCTGATAATTTGGCCGGTCAGGTTGCGAATGCCCTTGCCTCGGTAGAGGCTACAGTAGGCGCAACATTTGGTGACGAGAACAATCCATTGCTAGTCTCAGTCCGTTCAGGGGCCCGTGCCTCCATGCCCGGCATGATGGATACGGTATTGAACCTAGGGCTTAACGACCAAACTGTGGCCGGATTGGCGAAGCAAAGCAGTAATGAGCGTTTCGCCTGGGACAGCTACCGCCGTTTCATCCAGATGTACTCGGACGTGGTGTTGGGCATCGACCATTATCACTTCGAGGAATTGCTGGAGGTGCACAAGGAAGGCAAGGGCCGGCAGCTTGATACCGAATTGTCGGCCGATGACCTCCGCGAACTGGTGGGCAAGTTTAAGGCCAAAGTGTTGCAGGAAGGCGATGGCGATTTTCCACAAGATGTAAATGATCAGCTATGGGGCGCTATCAGTGCAGTATTTCGCTCTTGGCAGAATGCCCGCGCCGTAACCTACCGGCGCCTGCATGACATTCCCGTCAGCTGGGGCACAGCCGTCAATATTCAGGCCATGGTGTTTGGCAACATGGGGAACGATTCCGCCACCGGGGTGGCCTTTACTCGCGACCCGTCCACGGGCGAAAAGCGGTTCTTCGGTGAATATTTGATCAACGCCCAGGGTGAAGACGTGGTTGCCGGCATCCGAACGCCGCAGCATTTGACCCAGGCAGCGCGCGAAGCCGCAAACGATGACAAGCCGTCGTTGGAGGAAGTCATGCCGGAGGTCTTTTCAGAGCTTGAAGCCATCTGCCAGCACCTCGAAGCCCACTATCGGGACATGCAGGACATCGAGTTCACGGTACAAAACGGTTCCCTGTACATTCTGCAAACCCGCTCCGGCAAACGTACGGCGGAGGCCGCCATAAGGATTGCTGTTGAAATGACCAATGAAGGCCTATTGAACCGGGAAGAAGCCATTTGGCGAGTCGAGCCCGATAGTCTCGATCAATTGCTTCACCCCACCCTGGACCCCAACACCGAGCGTCAAGTCATCGCCCATGGCTTGCCTGCCTCGCCAGGTGCCGCCACCGGCAAGGTAGCATTTTCCGCGGATCAGGCAGAATACCTAGCTTCACGGGGCGAGGGAATCCTTCTTGTACGCATGGAAACCTCACCCGAGGACATTCATGGCATGCATGCGTCGCGCGGTATCCTGACTGCCCGTGGCGGCATGACGTCCCATGCGGCGGTGGTGGCACGAGGAATGGGGCGGCCCTGCGTTTCGGGCGCCAGACAGTTGCATATCGATTATCAGAGCCAAACAGTGCGGGTGGGTGGTACGGTCATTGCAGCCGGCGACGTGCTGACTATTGATGGCAGCAGCGGTGAAGTCATGCTGGGCGAAGTCGCAACCATACAGCCTAAGCTTTCGGGTGACTTCGGCACCTTGATGAGTTGGGCAGACGAGATCCGCCAACTCGGTATCCGCACCAACGCTGAAACGCCCACCGAGGCCCAGACCGCCATCGATTTCGGCGCTGAAGGTATCGGTCTATGCCGGACCGAACATATGTTTTTTGAAGCCGACCGAATTCTGGCAGTGCGTGAAATGATCTTGGCCAAGGATACGGAAGGACGAAGGAGCGCCCTGGCTAGAATCCTACCCATGCAGCGACAGGATTTCGTCAATCTGTTCAAGATCATGTCCGGTTTTCCCGTTACCATACGTTTGCTGGATCCACCGCTGCACGAATTTTTGCCAAAATCGGACGATGAACTGGCACAGCTGTCGGCAACGACAGGGACCTCATTGGAGGAATTACGCCACCGGGCCAACCAATTGCATGAATACAATCCCATGCTAGGTCACCGTGGTTGCCGATTGGGTATCTCACATCCGGAAATATATGAAATGCAGGCCCGCGCCATTTTTGAGGCGGCGGCCAACGTGCAGAAGAAAGGCATCGTAGTGATGCCAGAAGTTATGGTGCCATTGGTTGGGTTTGCCCGTGAATTGCAGTTGCAATCAGATATTATCCACGGAGTTGCCAAGGCGGTTCAGAAAGAGAAGGGTGTCAAGATAAAGTATCTTGTCGGAACAATGATTGAGGTGCCGCGTGGCGCAGTGACAGCTGACGAGATTGCCGAAGTCGCAGAGTTTTTCAGTTTTGGCACTAACGATCTAACGCAAACAACGCTTGGCATGAGTCGCGACGACTCTGGCTCATTCCTGCCCAATTATCAGGAGCAGGATATTATCTCAAAAAATCCGTTTGCAGTCGTTGACCAGACTGGTGTTGGCCAGTTGATGGAAATTGCTGTCGAGCGCGGACGCTTCGACGCCGTCGATGCGGATCGAACCCGAAAATCCGCCTTCCAGCAGTCCCACCGCCTGAAGCAGCGTCGATTTGCCCGATCCCGAGGGGCCGAGCAGGGCCACAATCTCACCCTCGGCGACATGAAGGTTCACGCCGCGCAGCACGTCGATTGTGACGCCGCCCTGCGAAAAGCTGCGGCGGACATCGGTCAGGCGGATCACGTCATTCATAGCGCAGAACCTCCACCGGATCGGTATTCGCCGCCTTGAACGCGGGATAAAGCGTTGCGAGCACGCTGAGCACGAAGGCAAGAACGCAGATCGCGGTCACTTCGAACGGGTCGGTCTTGGACGGCAGCTCGGTCAGGAAGCGCACCGAGGGGTCCCACAAATTCTGGCCCGTCACCGCCTGGATCACGTTCACCACGCCCTGCCGGAAGAACAGGAACACGAAACCAAGGACCAGTCCGGCGAGAATGCCGAGCGAGCCGATGGTGATGCCCACCGTCATGAAGATTT
>CAXGCE010000144.1:0-5673 GCA_964007795.1 uncultured Alphaproteobacteria bacterium
AAGCCTTGGGTTGGAAACCACCGCCACGGGCCTTGGAAATTTAGAAATTAGGGCCTTGCCAAATGGCGAAAAATTGCGGCTGCGGGACATTGCGGAGGTGCGGGAAGCATTCGAGGCTGAGGCCCCGGAAGGTCGCTTTGATAGAAATCCAGCCATCGAACTTCATGTGAAACGGGCCGTGGGTGCTGATGCCTTGGATATCTCTCTAACCGTCGAGACTTACCTAGCCGAACTACGCCAAACCCTACCACCAACCTTAAAGCTGGAATACTACGATGTGCAGGCCGGATTGATCCGGGAACGCATCGCAATTCTATTGAAGAACGGCTTGGGTGGTTTGGCCTTGGTCTTGATCATCCTGTTCATATTCCTGAACCTGCGGGTAGCCATATGGGTCGCTGCAGGCATCCCCGTGGCGTTGATGGCAACCATGGGTGTCATGCTGCTAAGTGGCCAGTCCATTAATATGGTCAGTCTGTTTGCGCTGATCATGACCCTGGGTATTATTGTGGACGATGCCATCGTGGTGGGGGAGCACAGTGCGTCCTGCCGTCGCCATGGCATGAATGCGCTGGAAGCCGCGGAGCGGGGCGCCTTGCGCATGCTGGCGCCGGTCGTCGCATCGTCCATGACCACCATCGCGGCATTTTTACCCTTGATCCTCATTAGCGGCATCATCGGCACAATCCTGGCAGCCATACCTCTGGTCACCGTTTCAGTCCTGATCGCCAGTCTATTCGAATGCTTTCTGGTGCTGCCGGGTCATCTGCGTGGCGCCCTGGCGGTAGGTCGGGAGCACGAATCACGCGCTAGGATCTGGTTCAATCATCATTTTGACCGGTTCCGGATCGGCCCCTACCGCCGCATATTAGAGATCGCGGTTTCTTGGCGTTATCTGACCTTGTCCGGCACCATCGCAGCGCTGATCATATCCTTGGGCATCATCTTCAGCGGCAGGGTTGGCTTCCAATTTTTCCCCTCGCCCGAGGGCGATATCGTCTTCGGGAACGTGGTAATGCTGCCCGGCATGCCGCGTGAACAAACGGAAGTCATGGTACGTGAACTGGAGCGGGCGGCATATGCTGCGGCGGAACAGGCACAAGATGCGATTGGCAGTCGCGGCAATCTGATCGAATCTACCTTTGGCAAGCTGGGCGTGTCTCAAGCACCGGCATACCGCAGCCTTAGCGGCAACAAATATGGTGGCCTTTACGTCGAATTGGTGCCCGCTGATCATCGAAAGGTGCGCATGTCGCAATTCATTAAGGCCTGGCGCGCAAACATCAAAACTCAGCCCGGCGTCGAGCGCATAAATCTGAACGAAAGGCGGGCCGGACCACCAGGCAAGGAAATCGACATACGGCTGAGGGGCGGCTCAACCAAAGACCTGAAAGCTGCAGCGGTCGAGATAAAAGACTTGTTGTCCCGGTTCCCTGGCGTCAGCGACCTGGAAGATGACCTGCCTGTCGGCAAGCAGGACATTATTCTAGAGCTAACGCCGCGGGGGCGGGCTCTTGGTTTTTCCACAGATAGTGTAGGCCGGCAGGTGCGGGCCGCTTTTCAAGGCACAATTGCCAAACGTTTCCCGCGCGGTGATGAAGAGGTCACGGTCAGGGTCCAGTATAAGAGCGGCACCACCACCACACAGGATCTGCTCAATCTGTACCTTCGTGGCCCGTCCGGTACGGAGACCCCGTTGAGTGAAGTCGTCTCCATGCGTGAGAAGGTCGGGTTTGCCCGAATAAAGCGGAAAAATGGACAACGCGAGGTCGCGATCACAGGCGAATTGAATGAGAAAAAAATTGAGATGGGCAAGTTGTTAACCGCTCTGAAAGATGGTGACCTCCCCGTGATTGCCCGGAAACACGGCGTGCAATTCAGTTTCGCTGGTAGAGCAGAGGAACAAGCCCGAACTATGGCTGACATAAAACTTGGCGCTATAGTGGGCATGGCGGCTATTTTCGTCATTTTAGCCTGGGTTTTTTCCTCCTATACGCGACCCTTCGTGGTCATGGCAGTTATTCCATTTGGCGTGGTCGGCGCCGTGATCGGTCATCTGCTGCTGGGCTTCGACCTAAGTATCTTGACTTTGGTTGGCCTGCTAGGCCTGTCAGGAATTTTGGTTAATGACTCTATTATCTTGGTCTCTACCATCGACGAACGCATCTCAGGCGGAGAAGCGACCATTCCCGCCATCATCGGCGGCAGCCAAGACCGATTGCGCGCCGTCCTGCTAACATCCCTGACCACCATTGGCGGCCTAACGCCCTTGTTATTCGAAACCAGCCTACAAGCGCAGTTCCTGATCCCAATGGCGATTACCATGATTTTTGGTCTGGCGATGGCAACCATCCTTGTGCTGCTGGTCATTCCGGCCCTGATCGCCATTCAACTGGATATTCATAACCTGCTGACTCGAATTCGGGCCTCCCGAATGTCGTTGCTTAGATCTTTCTCATGGGACTAGTCATGGCCTTCCCCATTCTAAAAACTGGCTGGCCAATCAAGTATTTGACTAACTACGCCAAAAGGCGCGAGTGAACAGGACCAGCACAGTTAACACCTCTAACCGTCCCAACAACATCCCCAAAGCCAACAACCATTTTGCCATATCCGGCAGTGGCGCGAAGGTACCCGATGGACCGATCACATTGCCCAGGCCCGGACCCACATTGGCAATCGCGGTACCAGCTCCGGATACTGCGGTGATGAAGTCAAGCCCCATGAAACTGAGGGCCACGGCCATGACAGCGAAACTAAGGATGAAGAGGAAGAAGAAACTCATCACCGAATCCATGACGGACTCCGGGATTGGACGACGGTTGAAGTTGGCTACGAACACGCCGTGTGGCTGTAACAGGCGGCTCATCTGGCTGCGAGCGGCGGCATATAGCACTTGAAAACGAAAGACTTTTATACCACAGGAAGTCGAACCCGCACACCCGCCGATGAACATGACGAAAAAGAACATCACCACCGCAAAGCCGCCCCATTGCCCATAATCGTCGGTGGTATAACCAGTACCTGTCAAAATAGACGTGACGTTAAAGACTGTGTAACGGATCGCTTTGTCGATAGGTAGACCGTTTTCCCCTACTTGGTAGAGGACCATACACCCTACAGCGGCAACCAGAATGGAAAAGAACCAGCGCACCTGACTATCCTGCCAGAGTGCCAGCGGCTGACCCCGCAAAGTTTGGAAATACAGTAGAAACGGCAGACTACCAATAATCATGAAGACCACCGCCGTATAGTCGATCAAGGCACTATCGTAGATACCGATTGACAAATCCGAGGTGGAAAAACCGCCCGTAGCAATGGTCGTCATCGCGTGAGCGGCGGCCTCAAACGCTGGCATACCCGCCGCCCAATAAACAAAAGCGCAAATCATTGAAAGGCTGAGATAAATAATGCTGATCGCGCCGGCAATCTGGGCGGTGCGCGGCAATACCTTCTCAGATGCATCAGAAGATTCTATGCGAAACAACTGCATACCACCCACTTGCAACAGCGGCAAAATCGCCACGGCCGTAACGATGATGCCTATCCCCCCCATCCACTGCAGTAGAGCGCGCCAAATCAGAATTCCCGGCGGGGCATATTCAAGGTCTGATATGACTGTAGATCCAGTCGTGGTAATGCCCGACATGGCTTCAAAAAATGCGTCCGTATAAGAAAGGTCCAAATCAGCAAAAACGAAGGGTAAAGCGCCGAACGCAGGCGTCGTGACCCAAACCGTCGTGGTCAAAACGAAGGCTTGGCGAAGCTGCAGATTTTCGCCGCTGCCCCAGCAGGAGATGGCCAGGGCGGCACCGACGAAGCCAGTTAAGAACGCGGCTGCCAGAAATACCTGCCAATCGGGATGGCCTGCCCATGCATCCAGCAGGGCCGGCACCAACATCGCGACACCCAGGATCAATAAAAGGACGCCGTTGACTAAGAAAACTGCCCGATACTCGCGCATAGCGCCAAAGGGCCCTAGCGGACCGCACCGCCCGACATCAACGCGTCAATCCTGTCCCCAACGTAACCCAGACACTCCAGTATTTCTCGGCTGTGATGTCCCAATCCGGGCGCTTGTTGCCTCGGATCATCAGGATCTATGGGCTCGGTACCTGGTATCTGCGGTATCGGAATTACACCCATGCCAGGCTGGGACATCATCTGAACAGCCCCCGTTGCCACGACGTGGATATCGTCCACCCAGTCGCCATGCTCAGCAACCGGTTGGCACAGAACGCCCGCCTCGCTCAGCTTTTCGGCCCACTCCTCCGCCGTGTGCCTCATCAATATGTCCTGTATGGCGGGTCCCAGAGTGTCCATATGTGCCGCCCGACTTGCGAAAGTTCCGTAACGGGGATCCGAGGCCAAGGCGGGGGAGCCAAGGGCCTGGCACAGTTGCAAAAATTGGGCCTCTTTTACCAGTGTAATAGCAATATAGCCCTTTTGCGTAACGTAACTGCCGGCCGGGGCATTGTGGGTAGCTGGTATCCCTCCCTCCAGGTGATAATCCGCGATGCATGATGTCTGCAAGGCCGCCGCCGCCTGCATCAGATTGCAATCGATAAAGCGACCTTCTGACTGGTTCCGTTTGGCATACAGCGCTGAAGACAGGGCCTGGAAAGCATAAAGGGCCGTGACACAATCCACGATGTAATGCCCTACGCGATGAGGAATGCCGTCTTGGCCGCGGTTAATGGACATCAGACCGGAAAACGATTGCAAAACGGTATCCGTGGCAGGCCGACCAGCATATGGACCCGTCTGACCAAATCCGCTGACCGATAAATATATGACCCCTGGATTGACCTCGTGGACATCACCGTAGGCCAAGCCAAACTTGGCACATACGCCCGGGCGGAAACCCTCGATAAAGACATCGCAACGGCTAGCTAGATCCTTGGCCACGGCCAACCCATCCCCATTCTTTAAATCCAGAACGATGCTTTTCTTACCCCGGTTCGCGGCCATGGAGATTGATGACTGATCACCATAAACCTTGCCAAGGCCCCTCGCCCAGTCCCCTTCCGGCGGTTCAACCTTCGTAACATCGGCGCCATACTGGGCCAACAGCTCGGCACAATAGGGGCCTGCGAAACCTTGGCTCAAATCCAGAACCGACAGCCCCGCGAATGGTTTTTCATAGCTCATGAAGGCCCATCATAGGCCTATCATACCATCCTGGTAATGGATTTATGCCGCGCTGCAGGAACCACCCCCCAATACACAAAAGCGAGCGCAATGGGGATGGTTCAGCGATACAGGAGATTTGGACGCAGCCAGAGTTGGCCCCATTTTGAATCGCTCGTCATAGGGCAACAACGTGCAAGGCATTACGGTTAGACCCTGATCGCCCTTGTGCTTGACTACCATGCGCGATGTCGCGCACATCATGGCATCGGGCGAAACATTCAGAATTCCCCAGCAGGCACTAGTTATTTCGGGAACATCTAAACTCTCATCCATCTCGGGGAGCAAGACCAACTCAGCGGGATTGTCAGCGTTTACAGGAATGGCGTGAGTCTTAAAGAAATTCGCATATCCCTTACGTAAATGCGCCTCGTCCTCGCCCGAAAGAGTGCGGCCGGCAATGTTAATGTTAAATCGGTTTTCGGCTAGCCACAGCAAGCCTTCCATCATTCGGCGCCAGGCATGTTCGCCCCGCTCCAGTTC
>CAXGCE010000145.1:0-5657 GCA_964007795.1 uncultured Alphaproteobacteria bacterium
CCCATCAGCTGTACATATGAAACGTTCAAATCAGCAGCAGCAATCTCTTCGATAATGATGCCAGTTGTCACACAATCCAGGCCCAGGCCGCCATATTCTTCGGGCAAATCCGTGCCAATCAGTCCCAATTCACCCATACCCAATGTGACAGCAGTGCCGATCATGCCTTCAGCTTCCCTTTTGCGATAGGACGGAGCCAGATGTTCGCTGGCGAAACGGCGTGCGGTGTCACGGATCGCCTGTTGTTCGTCCGAGAATGCAAAATCCATGCTCAACTCCCTAGGGGTTTTTCTCAACCTACCCGCAGCCACCGGCACACACAATGGCACCCCTCCTGGCACGTTGGGGCATTCCACGATATTCTATGGAAAAAGCGTGAACGGCACTGCGACAGGCGGCGCTTTGAATTTTGCCTCAGCGGAGTAGACCATCATGTGGCCAGATCAAGTGTTCTTGGATCGTCTAGGTATCAGTCTGCCCATTATCCAAGCTCCCATGGCGGGGGCAGTTGGTGCAGCAACGGTTATTGCCGTGGCCAGGGCCGGTGGTTTGGGTTCTTTACCTTGCGCAATGTTGAATGTGGACAAGATGCGTGCCGAGATCGGTGTGATCCGTCAGCAAGTAAACAATCCCATCAATCTGAACTTCTTTTGCCACCAACCCATTGTACCGAAAACAGCTGATGAGGCAGCCTGGAAAGAGCATTTGGCACCGTACTACGACGAATTTGGCCTGGATAAGTCCGTCGATGCCCCCTCGTCGAACCGAGCGCCGTTCGATAATGCTATGTGCGAAGTTGTGGAAGAGGCAAGACCACGCGTGGTCAGTTTCCATTTTGGTTTACCGGAACAAGCCCTACTGGATAGGGTGAAAGCCACAGGTGCCTTAGTCCTAAGTTCCGCCACTACCGTCGCAGAGGCGAAATGGTTAGCTGACCGGGGCTGCGATGCCATCATTGCTCAGGGGTTAGAAGCCGGAGGACACCGCGGCATTTTTCTAAGTAATAACATTACGACACAACCTGGAACCTTGGCCCTGGTGCCGCAAGTCGTGGATGCCGTTTCTGTGCCCGTGATCGCAGCGGGAGGGATAGCAGATGGTCGCGGCATTGCAGCAGCCTTTGCCTTAGGCGCCGCTGCTGTGCAAATGGGCACTGCCTACCTGTTTACGCCCGAGGCCATAATTTCTGAACTGCATCGTACCGCGTTGAGCCAAGCTTCCGATGACACGACCGCATTGACCAATCTATTTTCCGGTCGTCCAGCAAGGGGCATTATGAACCGTGTGATGCGGGAAATTGGTCCCATGTCGAATAAGGCACCAGCCTTTCCAACCGCCGGGAGTGCATTGGCGCCATTGAAAGCGAAGGCCGAAGCCGCTGGGGGGACCGAATTCACTTCTTTATGGTCGGGACAAGCAGCCGCCTTGGGCCGACCAATGGGGGCGGAGGAGTTGACACAAGCCTTAGCCACAGAAGCGGCTCATAGATTGGCGGAAATAGCGCAGAAAACCTAGTCTAGGTTGGGTACATAAGGTAAGCCTGCCATTAGTACATACGCTCTTTGATACTTTTTTGTACGTAACCCTCGAGCTCCTCGGCGGATTCCTGCGAGCCTATTTGATCTTTAATCATGTTTCCCAAAGGCGGCATGGCGGATTTGCGTTCAACCCGGTAATCATCTTCCCAAAGGCGGGAACGAATCAGAGCCTTTGAACATTGGAACAAGACCTCTTCCACCGTGACCATGATGCCGGTCTTGGGCACTTTGCCGCGCACTTCAAATTCGGTCAGGATATCGCTGTCAGTGCAAATTCGGGCCTGACCATTGACACGCAATGTTTCAGGAATGCCAGGAACCAAAAAAATCAGACCAATATGTGGGTTGTTGGCAATATTGGCGGATGTATCCAGCCTATTATTGCCGATCCGATCTGGTATCAGCAGTGTCTGATGATCCAATACCTTCACAAAACCCGGCGCGTCGCCACGGGGCGAGACATCCGCCGGCCCAGCAGGATCGGACGAAGCGATGCACAGAAACGGTGATAGGGAAATGAAGTGAATGCTGTGAGGTTCCAGGCGGGGAATGACCTTGTCCCTGGCCAATGCGTGCACATCATCGTGCATACTGCGCAATTCTGCCTCGTTGTGGACAAATACTTCTGGTGTCGGATTGGACATACTGGTTCCCTTTGTTTGACCTGGGGTAGGATATAGCACCATCAACCACATCAAGAGAAGCATTGCCTATGAACCGTCCCGTCCTGCGTACCGAACTTTGTGACATTTTGGGTATTGAGTATCCCATCATGTTGGCCGGCATGGGTGTTTGGGGAATGGGGACTCCGCCGGAACTAGTAGCCGCTGTTTCCGATGCGGGGGGTCTAGGCGTTCTCGGTGGATCTGCTCTTTCACCAGAGGAAGTGCGTCGCCGTATCCAGCGCGTGCGGCAAATGACGGACAAGCCTTTTGGTGTCGATCTTTTGTTACCGGCATCCCTTGCGAAGAGTTCCACCACCCGAACCGGGGTACGCGAAGACTTGTCTAAAAATCATCCCGAACACGTAAAATTCATGCACGGCCTGCTAGAAAAATTCGAATTGACGCAAGCGCCGGTCGAAAATGACATCGTCAATTCAGATGAATATGCCGAAGCCCAAATTCAGGTCGTATTGGACGAGGAAGTGCCCATATTTGCAGCCGGCCTAGGCGACCCTGCCCGCATCATCCCGCGCGCCCGCGAGCAGAGCATGGTGGTAATCGGTCTGGCCGGCACGGTGCGCCACGCCGAACGCAATCGGGACGCTGGCGTCGATATTGTTGTTTGCCAGGGCACGGAAGGAGGTGGACATACCGGCCCTGTCGCGACCTTGCCTCTGGTTAGCGAGGCAGTGGAGGCCATCGCGCCTATACCCGTAGTCGCCGCCGGCGGCATCACGGGGGGACGTGGCATCGCCGCCGCCCTGACCTTGGGGGCCATCGGCGTGTGGATGGGTACAGCCTTTTTAATAGCCGAGGAAGGAGGATTACCGGACACAGTGAAGGGTGACATCCTTGATGGCAAAGCCACAGACTTCCGAATTTCCGAAGCCTGGACGGGAAAAACCTTGCGCGCCAAAAAGAACGTCATTTCCGATGCATGGGCTGAATCGGGCCTAAAACCGCTGCCCACGCCACATCAGAGAGTATTGATGGAAGATTTTCTTTCCGCCGCACAACAGGCTGGCCGCTGGGATCTTTACATGAACGCCGCAGGTCAAGGTGCGGGCATGTTAACCGAACGCCGACCCGCCAACGACATCATGGCGGATCTAGTGGCGCAGACGGTGGAGGCGCTGACCGAGATGCCGCGCCGGGTCGAATTCGGCCCAGGAACATGATGCATGAGAGATAAACGAAGGATGCCGCGAGACACGCGGCCGTGCCGCCGTAAATGCCTAAAGCTGGAAAGGTGAACGGTACCAGCCAAATATAAATTATGAGGGAAGCTACACCGGTGGGGAAATTACGTACCATCGCGTGCGTGCTGGCCTTGCCATAGTTCAGGTGGATAATGAGGTAAGTCGGCAGCAGAGTTGCGGGAAAGCCAACCAATAGACCCGTCCAATGAGAGCCAACAGTTTCTGCGAGTGAGATCACAATGGAGATCAATAACGCCGCAAGACCGCCGCGCAGAAATAATTGTGTCGCCGTTAATCTAATTGGGCGGACAATTCTCACAATTCTAATTTTCCGCAATAATCTGGATGACAGCGTAATCGCGGACAAGGACAACACAGTAGCGGACGTCATGGTAAATGGGATTTTGTGCAGCAGCGCCGCGACGAGAAAATAGACAACGACACCGAGACCTAATCCACCCCAAACCGAAAATCGCTCTAATCGGGCTGAGACCCAATAGTAGGTCAGAACGAAAAAAATGGTGCCGGTAAAGGAAGATATACTGTGGGGGATGCTCTCCACTACGTATTCCGTTCCGAGGTCTCGCCCGACAAAAAAATAGACCAATACTGCCGTCAAGGGTGCGCCGGAGAGTAAACCGGCAATGCGAGTGCTAACCCGTTCGGCGATAAACGCTAGTCCCAAGACAATAGCGGCCGACCACGCCACCTTGATCAATAGGGATGCCTCGTGCGGGATCTCCATTCTCTCGACCGATTAGAAATTCTGCTGGGTACGAAATGCCAACAAGGTTAAAATAAGAGTGCTTGATGGGTAAAATTTCCGGGTGACGCCAATCTCCCGCGCCGGTCCGCCGCCGGGCTTCAAAAAGAGCACCCGCACGTTGTGGGTCGCCGTAGAGATCTTGTGGTCATAGATAGTCACAACTGAAGGTACGGTCTTTGACATTTTTTAGTTGCATGCGATCCAGGTCGCATGAATTTCTATAATAAGCTGGCCCGACGGGGGTGCTGCGCGCGCGTCCAGCAGCACCTGCATGTCGGGATACATAGCGTTTTTCCTACTCGTTTGTACTTGTTTGAGAACTCTAGCGGCAACGCCGATTGAAATCTATCCATGTCGGGAATTCGTGCTATGAAACCAGCAACAAATTCATAAACGGGAGTGCCAGAGGATGTCAGACGCAGTCGATTTCACCAAAAGAGGCGCCATCGGTGTCATCACCGTCAATAGCCCTCCGGTTAATGCCCTAAGCGCTGCCGTGCGGGATGGCTTGGGTGAGGCGTTTGATAAAGGTCAGGCCGATCCGGAAGTGAAAGCCATGGTGCTGATGGGTGGCGGCCGTACCTTCATAGCCGGGGCCGATATCCGTGAATTCGGCCAACCGCCTCGTGGTAGGCCCTTGCACGAAGTGCTTGATAGTATGGAAAACAGCGACAAGATCATTGTCGCCGCCATCCACGGCACCGCGCTAGGCGGTGGCTTGGAAGTCACCTTGTGCTGCCATTACCGCTTTGCCGTACCCAACTCCATGGTTGGTCTACCAGAAGTGAAGCTGGGTCTGTTGCCAGGTGCAGGCGGCACTCAACGGCTGCCGAGATTAGTGGGTGCGACCAAGGCCCTGGATTTAATCACCTCCGGTGCTTTCGTGCCGGCGCCTCAGGCCATGGAGTTGGGTATCGTGGACGAAGTTGGCGACGATTTGCTTGAAGGCTCCGTCGCCTATGCTGAAAAGCTGGTGGCCGAGGATGCTTCCCTACGCAAAATCCGTGATATGCCGTGCGAAGCAGAAGATGGAGTATTCGAAGTCTACCGCAAAGCCAATGCCAGAAAATTTCGTGGTTTTCTCGCACCGTGGAAATGCATCGATGCTGTCGAGGCAGCGGCAACAATGACGTTCGATGATGGCATGAAGCAGGAGCGGTCACTGTTTACAGATTGCGTAACTTCCTCAGAGTCTGCGGCACAACGGCATGTCTTTTTTGCCGAACGCGAAGTAGCCAAAATTCCCGACGTGCCAAAAGATACGTCAATGAAGGAGATCCAAAAGATCGCCATGATCGGCGCCGGTACCATGGGTGGCGGTATCGCTATGAATTTTGCCAACGCAGGCATTCCTGTGTTGATGGTGGAAGTGGCCCAAGACGCGCTAGATCGAGGCATGGGTGTCATCCAGCGAAATTATCAAAATACAGTCAATAAAGGCCGCCTGAGCCAAAAAAAGATGGACCAGCGCATTTCGATGTTCTCCACG
>CAXGCE010000146.1:0-5607 GCA_964007795.1 uncultured Alphaproteobacteria bacterium
GAAGATTGCCGAGCTAGTCAAAGAGAAAAAGATCGAGGGTATCGCAGAGCTTCGCGACGAGTCGGATAAAGACGGCCTGCGCGTGGTGATCGAGATCAAGCGGGGTGAGTCGGGCGATGTAGTCGTCAATAACCTGTTTGCCCAAACCCAGCTGCAGAATGTGTTCGGTATCAACATGGTGGCGCTGGAGAACGGCCAGCCGCGGACGCTCAATCTCAAAGAGATGCTCGAGGCGTTCATTCGTCACCGTCGTGAAGTCGTTACTCGCCGTACGCTGTTCGAACTCAAGAAAGCCCGTGAGCGTGGCCATCTGTTGGAAGGTTTGGCAGTGGCCATTTCCAACATCGATGAAGTCATCGAGCTGATCAAGGCAGGCAAGGCCAAGGACTACAAGCGCGCAAGAGAGATCCATGATCAGTTGTTGCCGGTGACGAAGAGTGTGTACCATCGTGGTTCGCATATGGAAGGGACTGTGGCGCTGAAACATGCTCTGGTAGCAAGGGGAATCTTGAGGCATGCTACTGTGCGATCTCCTCTTCTGCGGCCTTTGCCTCCGCCAAGGCGGTATCAGCCATGACGGTGGCATAGGATTTAAGTTTGCCGTCGTAGGTGTTGATGCGGTCCAGCATGTAGCTAGTCAAATCGATAGGCGAGACCTCACCAGTTCTAATTTCGTCGGCGATTGTCTGGATAGATTTAAAATGAAGCTTGGTCATTTCGGTGAATTCCTAAAAGTGAGCAATCAGGTGGGTAAAAATTTGGTAATGAGTAATTTCCGATGAACGCCCGCCCCACACCGCTAGCTATAGTCTGGTACAAATTTGTACGAAAAAAATGCGACACAACACAACAAAACATAGCACTATGGACTTGGCCATAAAGACCGCTGATAAGAGCCAGACCTATCTCAAGTCATCGCTAGCTGCCGTCGTTGAAAGTAATTGCCCCCATCATAATTCTTCCAACGTCGGGCAATCACCCCTGACGCGGGCCTGGCGCATGTAGCGGCGGTATTTGTCGGCGTCGTAGCTGACACCACGGTGGAGCAGACAGCGGTTGTCCCAGATCACCACCTCGCCGGGCTGCCAGGCATGCGAATATGTATGTTTCGGCTTTGTTGCAAATTCCTGCAGGTCATCCAACAGGATACGGGCCTCCCCTTCATTCCAGCCCTCTATCGTCTTGGCGTGGGCGCCCAGATAGTAGTTTTTTCCGCCGTTGGCTGGATTGGTCCGCACCAGTTTTTGCGGCACCGGAGGCAGGGAGGCGGCCAGGGACGGGCTGACGGCGTCGGCGCCGACCTTGCTGCGGGAATAGACATAGTCATGGATCGCTACAAGGGGTTTGATCCGTTTCTGGGTACCCTTGTCCAGCCGGCGGTAGGCAGCACGCAGGCTGACAAATTGTGTTGCGCCCCCTTCGCCTGGAACCTCATAGGCGCACATGATAGATAGTTTCGCGGGCACTGGGCGGAACGAACTGTCGGTATGCCACATATAGTTACCGGTCAAAAATTTCGTTTTTTTGTGGTCATTTCCTAGCTTGCTGCCATCCTGCTGAACGTTACCGATGGTACCGAAATATGTGACGGTGCCGCTTTCTCCCAATGCCACATGACTTTCTTCCGGCTCGCCCAATTGCTTTGTAAAGGCAAGGTGCCTGTCGTCGTTCATGCTCTGATCGGGAAAACATAGAAAAGAATATTCATCAATTGCCGACTGGACCTTGGTTAGAATTCTGGCGGACATGGGTTTGCTGGCATCCAACCCTGTCACTCTGGCGCCAAAATCGTTGTGCAAGGGTTCAAATTCAAGGTCAGTCATCTTGCCTCTTCCATTCACCACTCTAATTCAAAGAACCCATTATAATCCGTCTTCGTTGCTCCCGCCAAACGGGAGCATTACCATACAGCTAATTAATTTTCAGTGGGGAGTCTCATGACCGATCCAAAATATTTGAATTTCGATACATTGAGCCTTCATGCCGGGCAGAAACCAGACGCTGATTATGGCGCCCGTGCAGTGCCCATATATCAATCGACATCCTTCGTGTTTCAGGATACGGACCATGCCGCCGCCCTTTTCAATCTGGAACGGGCCGGCCATATTTATTCACGCATTTCCAACCCTACCGTCGCGGTATTAGAGGAACGTATCGCCGCTCTCGAGGGCGGTGTTGGTGCTGTTGCTACCGCGTCTGGTCAGGCCGCATTGCATCTGGCGGTGGCGACATTGATGGGCGCGGGCAGCCACATCGTCTCCTCCGCGTCCATCTATGGCGGAAGCCACAATATGTTTGCACACACGCTCCCGCGTTTTGGGATCGACACAACCTTCGTGGACCCGCGCGATCCGGACGCCTATGCCGCTGCCATCCGGCCCAACACCCGGCTGCTATTTGGCGAGACATTAGGCAATCCAGGTTTGGAAGTACTGAACGTCGAGGCCGTGGCCAAGGTGGCCCACGAGATAGGCATACCTCTGATGATCGACAACACCTTCGCCACACCGTATCTCTTTCGGCCGTTTGAATATGGCTGCGATATTATCATGCATTCAGCGACAAAATTTCTTGGTGGCCATGGCGTGGCCGTCGCCGGAATACTTGTGGACAGCGGGCAGTTCGATTGGGAAGCCTCAGGTAAGTTCCCTACCATGACCGAGCCCTATGAAGGCTATCACGGACTGGATTTTGCCGAGGAATTTGGCCCTGGTGCTTTTATCATGCGGGCTCGGGCGGAAGGTTTACGAGATTTCGGCGCATCCATGAGCCCACAGACCGCATTCTATATTTTGCAGGGGGTGGAAACCCTGTCTGTGCGCATGCAGCGTCATGTAGAGAACACTCGCGGCATCGTGGACTTTCTGAACGGGCATGAGGCGGTGTCCTGGGTCACTTACCCAGAGCTGCCTGATCATGCAGACCATAACCTTGCCAAATCCCTTATGCCTGACGGCGTGGGGGCCATTTTTAGCTTTGGCATCAAGGGCGGCCGTGGCGCCGGCGCCAAGTTCATCGAGAGCCTGGAAATCTATTCCCACTTGGCCAACGTTGGCGACGCCAAGTCCCTGATCATTCATCCTGCTTCCACCACTCATCAGCAGATGGATGCGGAGTCGTTGAAAGCTGCCGGCGTTGGCGAGGATCTGGTACGCATGTCCGTGGGACTGGAAGACATCCGAGACTTGATTGATGATTTGGGCGGTGCGTTGCGCCGTTCCCAGCGTTAGGAGGGCCTTGCCATGGAACTGAAAGTCAACGATTGCACGGTGTTCGCTACCACGGGAGGGAAACCTTTTGACGCTAGCTTGCCAGTGATTGTCTTCGTGCACGGCGCTGCTGCCGACCATACAGTGTGGAAATTGCAAACCCGCTATTTCGCTTGGCATGGCCATAGCGTCCTAGCCATCGACATGCCTGGCCATGGGCGCAGCGACGGCCCTTGCCTCCCGACAATCGATGCATTGGCGGATTGGGTAATTGCGGTGGTGGATGCCGCCGGGTTGAAAACAGTCAGCCTTGTAGGACACAGCGCGGGTTCGTTGGTGACTTTGGACGCCGCGGCCCGCTATCCCGATCGCATCGATCATTTAGCTTTGTTGGGTTGCGCTTTTCCGATGCGGGTTAACGATGTGTTACTAGATTCCTCCAAGGCCAATGACGGTCTGGCCAATCATCTGACCAATTCCTGGGGTTACGGCCGCGCGGCGCAGAAGGGACGGCACACTATACCGGGCCTATGGATTATGAAAGGCGGCCTGCGTCTTTTTGAAAGCGCAGACGATGGTGTCCTTTATAACGACATGAATGCCTGCCACATCTACAACGGGGGAGATACTGCCGCCCAAAATATTGCCTGCCCCACCCTGTCGATCATGGGGGAGCGTGACATGATGACGCCGCTAAAATTGACCCAAAAAACTGCTTCACAAATAAAAGGTGTCTGTGAAGTAGTTATTCCCGGCGCTGGCCATTTCATGCAGGACGAGGCGCCAGATGCTACCCTGAACGCTTTGCGCGATTTTCTGCCGGTACCAGGTTAGTAATTAAATACCGTCCTTGGCGGCCGGGAAGACGGCGACCAACTATTCTGAAGGCAAGGTGTTGGTTATGCCTTTGGATCGGTCAACGTAGGTACTAATCCCCATTTAAAGGCACTAGATGCGAGGTTCAGCAGGACTTGTTTCAGCAAACGGCTATCACACGCAAAAACAACTAGACGACGCAAATTTCCCGTAATTGCGAAAATTTTGTGGTCGCAATAATCTTTCGTTCGAATTACATATTTTCAATTATAGCTAGTACAAGACTATTTCGAATTAACTAAATAGAGCAATATCTAAGATTTTTCCGTTTTGTAAATTCGCTGAATTTCTGAAAACTGCGATCGCTGGTAGCCGAAGGCGTCAAACCGCGCTTGCACGGTCGCGGGAGCAATTGCCTCACCGTAATCTTGTAATTTGATGCTTGCCTGCACGTATTTTGTGGCAACTCGAGCTTTGGAATTATAGAATTCTTCAGCATCAACAATTAGATCGAAACAAATTTACAACACCCGTGTCGGATTCAACACTATTTTGGCTACCAATCTAGCCAACACCTATTGTCTATGGTACGAAATTCGCTAGGATTTGTGTCGCTGCGGCAAAATATGTTCCGTTGGTCGAAGCGATTTGTGTCTATCTGAAGTCATCGTATTGGCGTCTGTTGTCGTTGCCGTTAATACAATGGTTGCGAGTTGGTGGTTACGAACTAGGCGCTAATCCATGGCGTGCAATTGGGCCGTTGGCGATGCACTCGGCGAACTCAACGGCAAGGGTCAGGGAACCTGGTTTTTTTGGTCACTTGGTTGTTTGCGTGCTTGGGATTTTCGGTCAAAAGGGGCCATTCGAGGTCAATCGATGATTCTAGGAAAAACAATATATTCCGGCAAAAGAGTCGCTCCTTGCATTTTCGCGCTTGCGGTGCTCGCATCTATTGCCGGTTGTGCGACGCCCCCGCCGGCCAATGACAAGGAAGCCATGGCAGCCTACATGGAAGCCAATGATCCCTTGGAGCCCATGAACCGTTCCATATTTGAAATAAATCGCGGAATTGATCAGCTGATTCTCCGCCCAATCGCCGAACTTTATCGCAGCGCGTTGCCAGATATGGTCCGCAATAGCGTACGCAGTTTCTTTAATCATTTGGAAACCCCGAATATCCTCATTCACGACCTGCTGCAGGGAGAGACTGAGCGTGCGTCGGACAGTTTGGACCGCTTTATCACCAATACTGCAGCAGGCCCCTTGGGCCTGCGTGACGTCGCGGCGGGAGATAATTCGGTTGATCCCGATGCAGGTGTCCCCTTTCACAACGAGGATTTGGGCCAGACCCTGGCGGTATGGGGTGTGAACCCCGGCCCCTATCTGATGTTGCCAATTCTTGGTCCGTCGAATGCACGGGATGCGATTGGATCGGCATTGAACTTTTACATCAATCCCATCAATTATGTGATGCCGCTTGAGAGGCGTCTGGGCTTTGCGCTGGCACGAAAAGCGGTTCGCGGCGTCGATGCTCGTTCTCGGATTATTGAAAGTTTTGATGAAATCGAACGTGGTGCAATCG
>CAXGCE010000147.1:0-5574 GCA_964007795.1 uncultured Alphaproteobacteria bacterium
AAATCGCCCGTCCTCAAAAGGCAGCGCCATAGCGTCACCCTCGATGAATGTCGCTCCGCTCGAACCCGACCGCTGGCGTGCATAGACCAATTGCGCCTCCGCGGGGTCCAGTGCCTGGATCTCCGACGGTGCGCAACGCTGCATTATTAGTTCGGTAAATGCGCCAGTGCCGCAGGCGATATCAATCCAGCGTAGTCCAGGCACCGGCGCCAGCCATTCAAGGAAATCCTGTCCCGTCAGCTGGCTCCAGATACCCATACCTCTCTCATAGGCCTGACCATCCTCATACTTGATTGTAGCCTGTGTCATCTCTTGCTCTTAGTTAGCCAACGCATGTCAATATCCGTAACGACATTTCACAGATGAAACCAACCGGAATAGCTCAGTGTACTTGGATGTCATTCAACAGAAAAGACAACCGGCTAAATGTCAAAATAGGGATAGATGTTAACAAATATGGACACCAGGCAATTTGGTGATAATGGTATTTCAGGCGTAGGTTAGATTTATTAACAGTATTCTCGGGGAAAGTATGGGGCGAGTGAGGGGAATTGAACCCCCGACCTCCAGATCCACAATCTGGCGCTCTAACCAACTGAGCTACACCCGCCACAGGGTAGGACCATAAGGCCGGGTAGGTGAGATAAACCTAGCGGGTGCCGCCGTCAAGCTGCACGTCTAGGTGCCGAAGAATTTCCTCAAACGATCTAGTGCGCCGTTGAGGACCTCATACTTCTTACAGAAGCAGAAACGAACCAGGTGGTCTACGTCTGGGGTCGAGTAGAGGGCTGAAACGGGAAGGACGGTAACGCCGGCCTCCACCGTAACGTGGCGACAAAATTGGACGTCGGTGCCGCCAAAACCCAAGGAACGATAATCCGCGTTCATGAAATAGGTGGCGGCGGTGGGCATTACTTCAAATCCAATGTCCGTCAAGGCGCCCTGCAACATATCCCGCTTAGCCTGAAGCCCAACGGCCAAATTGGTGTACCAGTGCTGCTCGTTGTCCAGGCCATGGGCCACGGCGCGCTGCAAATTCGACGGTGTGGTGAAGACCAGGAACTGATGCGCCTTGGCAATCAGGCTCATCAGCTTAGGTGCTGCCGTCAGGTAGCCCACCTTCCATGAGGTCATTGAAAATGTTTTGCCGGCGGAGCCGATACGAATAGCGCGTTCTGCCATACCCGGCAACGTAATCAAGGGTACGTGCTTAACACCGTCGAAAATTAGGTGTTCGTAAACTTCGTCGCAGATTGCGTATGTATCGTAACGTTGCGTAAGGCCCGCGATGAAGGTCAGCTCGTCCTTGCTGAACACCTTGCCCGTTGGGTTCATGGGCGTATTCAGCAGGATCAATTTGGTGTTGTCTGTAAACGCTGCTTCCAGTTCCTCCCGAGGTAGGTCCCATGTAGGTGGCTGCAGGCGCACGAATTTCACTTTAGCCCCGGCACGGCGCAACATGGGGACGTATGAATCGTATAATGGCTCGAATACTACCGCCTCATCGCCGGGTTCTATCAAGGCCAGGATGGAGGCGGCTAGAGACTCCGTCGCTCCGGAACTGACCATGACCTGCGTCTGCCAGTCCACGTCCAGGCTATAAAATCGTTTGTTGTGCGCCGCCACGGCCTGGCGCAATTCGGGGATACCCAGCATGGGCGGGTATTGGTTGGGACCCTCTTGAGTGGCCTGGTCGACCATGGCCTTGATGCTGTTGGGGCCGTCTTCGTCAGGGAAACCCTGGCCAAGATTTATAGTCTGATGTTCAATGGCCAAGCGGGTCATGGTCTCGAACACCGTGGTCCCAAAACTGGCAAGAACGCTATTGGCTGGTTTCATGCCGTCGCCTTTTCGAACAAATAGAAGATCTTTATAGAAGATCTTTGGGAATATACAGACGCAACTGGTGGCGTCCAACGTCCCTTCATGCCATAACCCGGCCCATGAAACTCTCTGATCGAATGAACAACTTGGGCACGGAAACAGCATTCGAGGTTTTGGCCCGAGCCAACGCACTGGCCGCCCAGGGCCGCGAAATCATCAACCTTGGCATCGGCCAACCCGACTTCCAAACGCCGTATAATATTGTGGAGGCCGGGCGCAAGGCACTGGCGGATGGTCACCATGGCTATACCCCGGCTAATGGCATTCCGGAACTGCGTGAGGCGGTGGCCGAAGATATCAAAAAATATAGGGGTGTGGAGATCAATCCAGATCACGTAGTGGTGCAACCGGGCGGCAAACCGACTATGTTCTACGCTTGCCTGATGTTTGGCGAGGCCGGGGCAGAGATCATGTATCCGAACCCGGGTTTTCCCATATACGAGTCCGCGATCCGCTTTTCCGGCGCCACGCCCGTATCCATTGCTCTGCACGAGGATACCGGCTTTAGTTTTTCTGCCGATGAGGTGTTGGAAAAGGTTAACGACCGTACTCGATTGATCATTATTAACTCACCGGCCAATCCCACGGGTGGTGTGGTGCAAAGATTAGAATTGGATAAGCTAGTGGCTGGGTTGCAACGGCATCCGGAGGTCGTCCTCATGTCCGACGAAATCTATAGCCGCATGGTCTATGATAATCAGCCCCACGTCAGCCTGCTAGGTTATCCAGAAATCCGCGACCGCTTAATCTTACTGGATGGCTGGTCGAAAACCTATGCTATGACCGGCTGGCGCCTAGGCTATGCCATTTGGCCTGAGGCCTGCGCTGAAAAAGCCACCCGCTTATGCGTCAACGACCATTCCTGCGTGAACGCAGCCACCCAATGGGCTGGCGTCGAGGCTCTGCGCGGTCCCCAGGATGCAGCAGACAAAATGGTCAAGGCATTCAATGAGAGGCGCGAGGTTATCGTGGACGAGTTGAATAATATCCCTGGTTTCCGCTGCGTACGTCCCGGCGGCGCCTTCTATGCCTTTCCTAATATCGAGGGTACGGGGATGACCTCCAACATTTTGCAAGAGAAGCTGTTGAACGAGGCCGGCGTCGCGGCGATTTCAGGCACCTCATTCGGCGCCTATGGCGAAGGTTATTTGCGCTTCTCCTATGCCAATTCCACTGTGAATATCCGTGAAGCAATGGCACGCATCCGAGACCTGATGGCCACTTAAGGGTCGAAGAGCGCACAAATGTTAAGCAGCATGCCAGAAATTTAGACATAAAATCTGATTGGCAATCCAGATTATCTAAATACCATTTTGTTTTCAATGACTTAAAAAAATTCGAAGTTGGCACGATTTATGCTATTCATCCCCTATAGTGCAGGGCACGTGCGGCTAGTCGCGATGACAAAGAGATAGAACACCATGAAGAAAATTGAAGCGATAATTAAGCCTTTTAAATTAGATGAGGTTAAAGAGGCCCTGCACGAAATAGGCCTGCAAGGTATCACGGTGATTGAGGCCAAGGGTTTTGGCCGGCAAAAAGGCCATACAGAACTGTATCGCGGCGCCGAGTATGTGGTGGATTTCCTACCCAAAGTGAAACTGGAAGTTGTACTGGCGGATAGTCTGTTGGAGCGCGCCGTGGAAGCTATTCAATCCGCTGCCCATACCGGCCGCATTGGCGACGGCAAAATCTTCATCACTACGGTGGAACAGGCCATCCGAATCCGCACCGGCGAAACCGGTGACGACGCCATGTAAGTTAGACTAGCAACGCCTGATCTAATGAATTAACCGAGGACACAGGAAGGAACCAAAAGCTATGTCCAACGCTGAAAACGTCCTGAAAAAAATCAAGGACGACGAAATTCCCTTTGTCGACTTCCGCTTCACCGATCCACGCGGTAAGTGGCAACATCTAACGATGGATGCCAAAATGGTGGACGCAGACCTTTTTGCCGAAGGCGTCATGTTTGACGGTTCCTCTATCGCTGGTTGGAAGGCGATCAACGAATCCGACATGGCCCTAATGCCTGATGCGGACACGGCCGTTATGGACCCTTTCATGGCGCAGCCTACCCTGGCAATTTTCTGCGACGTAGCCGAGCCTTCGACACACGAGGCCTATAACCGTGATCCACGCTCTACTGCTGGTCGGGCGGAAGCCTACTTACAAAGCACAGGTATCGGCGATACAGCGTATTTTGGTCCGGAAGCAGAGTTCTTCGTATTTGACGACGTACGTTTTTCAGTTAGCCAAAATGAAACCTTCTATTCCCTGGATGAGGCGGAAGGCCCCTACAACTCCGGCCGGGATTTCGACGGCGGCAACATCGGTCACCGTCCGGCGCCCAAGGGCGGCTATTTCCCGGTGCCTCCGGTTGATGCCGCCTCCGACCTACGTAGTGAAATGCTGACCGTGATGCGCGAAATGGGCGTAGAGACGGAAAAGCACCATCACGAGGTAGCCCCCAGCCAACATGAACTGGGTATGAAGTTCGCACCGCTGACCCGGTGCGCCGACAACATGCAGATATACAAATACGTGGTGCACAACGTAGCACATTCCTATGGCAAAACGGCGACCTTCATGCCTAAGCCGGTGATGGAAGACAACGGCTCTGGCATGCACGTGCACCAATCCATCTGGAAGGATGGCAAGCCGCTGTTCGCCGGCTCCGGCTATGCGGATCTATCAGAAGATTGCCTCTACTATATCGGCGGTGTCATGAAGCACGCCCGCGCCATCAACGCCTTCACCAATCCGCTAACCAATAGCTATAAACGGTTGATCCCTGGTTTCGAGGCCCCAGTACTGTTGGCTTATTCCGCACGCAACCGTTCCGCCGCTTGCCGTATCCCGTTCTCTCCCAGCCCCAATGGCAAGCGCGTCGAAGTCCGCTTCCCCGATCCTGGCTCTAACCCTTATCTGGCCTTCACCGCTATGCTGATGGCCGGCTTGGACGGCATCGAGAACAAGATCCATCCCGGCGATCCCATTGATAAGGATTTATACGATCTACCTCCCGAGGAACTGGCTGATGTGCCCACCGTTTGCGGCTCATTGCGCGAAGCCTTGCAAAGCCTGGATGCGGACCGCGACTTCTTAAAGAAGGGTGGCGTCCTCACCGATGACCAAATCGAAGGATACATGGAGCTGAAGTGGGAGGAAGTCTATCGCTTTGAACACACGCCCCATCCGGTCGAGTTTGACATGTACTACAGCGTCTAACCCGACGTTTCATAGGAACGCAATTAGGGCCGCCCTTCGGGGTGGCCCTTTGCGTTTGGAACCCGTGTTGCATCTGCTAATCTATGGGGAAACAAGTCAGGGAGGCGGAGATATGGAAACTTCAGACAAAACGGCACGGCAGCTATATGAGGAGATTAAGGCAAATCCGACTCGACCGCGGTTTGGCTTCGGTCGCAAGGCGGCGGTGGTCAATATCGACCTGCAGAAGGCTTATACTAATGTGGGCGAATTTGCCACGGCGTACGAGACCGATGCGAAACAGATGGATTATGTGAACCAGATTTCCGACCTAGCCCGCTCTAAGAAGCTGCCGGTGGTCTGGACCTATGTAGCTTATATGGACTCAGGCGAGGATTGCGGCATCTGGGGCACGCGCACAGATACTCCCGATAGTTTACAGAATATCAAGGTCGGTTCCCGGCGATCCGAATTCGATGA
>CAXGCE010000148.1:0-5569 GCA_964007795.1 uncultured Alphaproteobacteria bacterium
CCACGCCATATTCATCGAACAAGGGGCTCTTTCCATCATGGAATTCGGCATTTACCGATAATACGGAAAGCCCTTGTAACACACGTTTGTTATCAAGCCGCAAACGCCGCAGCCCGGAATTTGTATATTGCCGCACAATCGTCATGATCGGTTCGTCACCGGCATCTAGCGCTACCGGAGACCGCGCGGTGGCCGCGGCCTTGGTGATTTCCGCCCAACGTTGAAGCAAGGCATCGGCTTCATCTCTCAAAGAAGCGTCCGACATCGTCGCGGCACCGCCGCGTATCATCCAGCCACCTGAAACATCGCCGGGAAATGTCCCTGCGAGGCTCTGGAGCCGCCGTCGTTGTTCGCTGTTGCTAATTTGGTGCGGCAATTGGACCCCGCCGCTACGGGGCAGAAACACCACCCCACGCCCCGACAGTCCGGGCCGAGCAGTTAGCTTCGCTCCCTTTTCATTCTCCGCTTCGCGTTTCACTTGGACCAATAGGCTTTGCCCTTCCGTTAACGACTGACTGATGGCCGTGCCTCGCTTGGCTACGGTGTCACGGGCGGCAAGTAAACCTTCCCGTCCTTCACCAATATCAACGAATGCTGCGTCTAAATCCTGTCGCACCTTAGTGACCCGGCCCAGGATGACCCGATCAGGCCACCTTATGTCACGTAGCACAACATGCAGCTCCATCAATCGGCCGCCCTGCAGCAAAGCGATACGATGACGCCGGGGTCCCGTATTGATCAAGATCTCGTCAATCATCCAACTACTCGCTTCGAACCGGGTAACCCAAACCCTCCAGCAGGTTGGCCGTCTCGAACAATGGCAGCCCTACAACGTTCGAATAAGAACCGCTCAAGAAACGCACAAAACGCCCTGCACGTCCCTGAATAGCGTATCCACCGGCTTTGCCGCACCATTCGCCGCTTGCCAGATACCAGGTGATCTCCGCTTCCGACAGCCGTTTGAAGGCCACTACGCTATTAACTACGCGTACCCTTTCATACCCGGCCGGCGCCAGAGCGGCTACGGCCGTGTATACACGATGGCGCCGGCCTGACATAAGTTGCAGAAAATGGCGCGCGTCTAATTCATCCGCGGGCTTGGATAATATACGCCTACCCACCCCAACTACGGTGTCCGCCGCCAATACATAGCTATCAGGGGCATCCGAACGCACAGCTGCCAATTTTCTTACGGCCAAGCGCCGGGCGAGCGCGGCCGGTTTCTCGTCATTTAAGGGGGTTTCATCGATATCAGTGGCAGCAATTTCGTCTGGCTCCAAACCAATCTGCTTTAGGAGCTCGCGGCGGCGGGTTGAACCGGAGGCCAATATCAGTCGTGGCGGCGCGTTCATCGATTGGTCCAAAAGTATGTGACAAAAGGCGGACGCGCCACGGCAACGTGTCTATTTATAACGGTAAGTGATCCGTCCCTTAGACAAATCATAGGGCGTCATTTCGACCAATACCTTGTCGCCCGCCAGCACACGAATGCGATGCTTGCGCATCTTGCCAGCGGTATGGGCCAGAACCTCGTGATCGTTTTCAAGTACAACGCGAAACATCGCATTAGGCAACAGTTCCATAACTGTGCCAGGGAATTCCAGAAGTTCTTCTTTCGCCATTAGCTATCCCGAGTTCGCGCGCGAACACCGCGCCCGCCGCTTCCTACCTGCTTCAATTGGCACCAAAATGGGAATGAAATGCGAAAAAAGCAAGCAATTTGAGGCAAACCAACGTCGAAGCCGCCTAAAACCACCCGCTAGCCAGTTTCTCATATTGGACGCTGACCGCCAAACACTCGCCAAGGCCCTCCGCAGAGCCGGACGGCAAAGACCCGGATTCGGGCCGTCAGCTGTTCGTTTGGAGCTGCTGTATGAGGTCCTTAATCTTTAGTTTTTCTTTCTTGAGGGCACTTATCTTAATTTCGTCCGGGGCAACGTGCGTACTTTCAGCTTCAATTTCCCCGTCCAGCAGATGATGACGATTGCGTAGTTCGTCAATCTGGCTTTTTACGCTCATTCCTTACCTCCTAAGGAAATGCTGATGTGGCATTTAAGCACCAGAAGGTATTCACGGCAAGGAAATCTGAAGAAAACATGCTACGATTGCAACGTTCAAGCATAGTAGTGTTCCAACACCAAGGCAGGGGAACTAATGTCCTTGGAACAGAGTGAAATTCAGGAACGTATTATCGCGCTGCAGCAGGAACATCGCGATCTTGACGACGCGATCGCAGCACTTGTAGACAAGGGTGTCTACGATCAGTTGCTACTGCAACGTATGAAAAAGCGTAAATTAGCCTTGCGTGACTTGATTGGCCGGCTGGAGGCGTTATTGGTACCCGATATTATCGCCTAAATGCCATACTTGGGATTAGGATCGTCCCGTCTTCATAAATTTTAGAGCCTTTTTTCGTTCAAACATGGCCCGGTCTGCTGCATTGATCGTATCTTGAGCCGTTTCACCTGGCTTAAACATAGTAACGCCATACGAGGCCGTAATCGTTAGTTTAGAATCTTCATATTCGACCGGTGTCGCCTGGATCGCCCGAGCCAAATCACGCCCCTTAAGCAACGCTTGCTCTGCATTCGTATGTTTGAGAATGACGCCAAATTCATCGCCACCTAGACGGCCCAGCAGATCCGAAGCCCGCAAATTGTTGATTAATGAATTAGCCGCATGCAGGAGCGTTACGTCACCCATTGCATGACCATATTTGTCATTGATTTCCTTAAAATTATTCAAATCGAAATAGATCAGCGACGACACCGCGTTATAGCGCTCATTATAGGAAATCACCCGGCTCATTTCCCGCATAAAGGCTCGGCGATTTCGTATCGGCACAAGGGCATCCTCATCGGCGAGACGCTCTACTTGGGCTAAGTGGCTGTTCGCCCGCTCCACTTCACCCCGAAGGTTCTCGACTTCCTGGGTCAGGACCACAATGGCATTGCGAACTTTTGGAGTCAGCTCCGGCTCCGGAATTCCCATGAACATCGCACTGTCATTTGGCACTGCAACCCCAAGATCAGAGGATAGGACACAACTGGCCGGAGCCACAGCCGGCTCTCGGCTCGGTAGCGCTGCGGGCCTGGTTGGGGGAGTTTCAGTAATCTTCATTAGTTCAATGCCGCCCATATACCCAAAATGGATCCGAACCGGTCATTTGCAACGGTTATCGTCCTGCCTAAAGGTTAACAACGCCTTTTTCAAATCAATTGAAGTACAACAACATCTAAATGTAGCAATATGCAGAACGAATTACCATATTCAGCTATTTTCCGGGTGGGTCGAACGACAAGGACGAACTATAATCCTCTCCTCAGACTGCTGTTTCAAAATGAGTGCAAATATGCCGAAATCTGGAACTCCGACGACCATACGCGTTGGTGTAATCATGGGCAGTCGCTCTGACTGGCCCACCATGCAGCATGCCGTCGAAATTCTGGAGGAGTTGGGCGTCGGCGTGGAGACACGCGTTATTTCTGCCCACCGCACGCCGCAACGCATGTTCGATTATGCCGCTAGCGCACAGGAACGGGGTTTATGGGTAATCATCGCAGGCGCCGGGGGCGCCGCACACCTGCCGGGTATGACCGCATCCATGACAAGGTTACCAGTCTTAGGCGTTCCTGTGGAAAGCAAGGCATTGCAAGGACAAGATAGCCTGTTGTCTATCGTGCAAATGCCCGCGGGTATACCAGTTGGCGTCCTGGCCATTGGCCAGGCCGGCGCGGTCAACGCGGGCCTATTGGCGGCGTCTATCGTAGCCCTGCACGATGGTGAGGTAGCTGCCGCGCTCGCTGCCTGGCGGACCCGCCAGACGGACTCCGTTCCGGATCTGCCTGAGGATTCCTGATACATGACCTCACTTCCCCCCGGCAGCCGCATCGGCATTCTCGGTGGCGGCCAGTTGGGCCGTATGTTGAGTCTGGCGGCCGCACCCCTTGGCTACGCCTGCCATATCTTCGGGCCCGAGGCAGATCCACCCGCAGGACAAGTCGCCGACCGGGTAACAATTGCCGACTATTATGACGAGAGTGCTCTTTCGGCGTTTGCCAGGGACGTCAACCTGGTGACTCTTGAATTCGAGAATGTACCGGCAGTCTGTGTCGAATTCCTGGCAAACGTTATTCCAGTACGTCCCAGTCCTCAGTCCCTTGCAACAGCGCAGGACCGTCTAATCGAAAAAGAATTCGCTAGTAGCATAGGTACTGGAACAGCACCCTATCGAGCCATCGATTCCATTTCTGATCTGCAAACGGCGATGGCCCAGATCGGCCCTCTCGCCGTGTTGAAGACACGGCGGATGGGGTACGATGGCAGGGGCCAGATCATGTTGGACGGATCCGATTATCTCGACCAGGCATGGCAAGACTTGGGTGAAGTGCCGTCAATCCTGGAAAGTTTCATTACCTTCGATGGCGAAATTTCTGTGATCGCAGCGCGTAGCTTAGATGGATCCATCATAGCTTATCCCCCCATTGCCAACCAGCATCGCAACAATATTCTTAATACCTCGCGGGTACCTGCATCCCTAACAACAGAGCAGACGCAAAGGGCCATCGCCATCGCCACGCAAATTGCGGAAGCCTTGGACTATGTGGGAATACTGGCCGTTGAACTGTTCGTGAAGGGAGATGATTTTTTGTTCAACGAATTCGCGCCGCGGGTCCATAACTCGGGCCATTGGAGCATTGAAGGCGCGGTGACAAGCCAGTTTGAGCAACATATCCGCGCCATATGCGGCCTGCCTCTGGGTTCGACGGACCTTCTGGGCAGAGCGGAAATGACCAACCTGATCGGCAGTGACGTAAACCAAGTCCTTTCCCTATTATCGGAACCGGGCGTACATCTTCACTTGTACGGCAAGACCGAGGCTCGGGACAATCGCAAGATGGGGCACATAACCCGTATCTTTCCCAAGACGATCCGACCATGATTTGGTCCCTGGGCCTGCGCATCTCGCGCATGATGGACCCCGAAGAAGCCCATCGATTAACTATTCGTGCCCTGCGTCTGGGTTTGGGCCCCAAATTCCACGACCCACCTGACCCCGTATTGGCCAGCCGTCTTTGGGGCATAGACTTCCCTACCCCCTTGGGCGTTGCGGCAGGTTTTGATAAGAATGCCGAGGTGCCGACACAAGCAGCCCAAATGGGATTCAGCTTTGTTGAAATCGGAACCGTCACCCCACAGCCGCAGACCGGCAATCCTCGTCCACGCCTCTTTCGTTTGCCCGCCGACACGGCGGTAATCAACCGAAACGGCTTTAACAATGACGGCCTTGACGCAGTTGCGTCGCGCCTGGCTAAGATTCAAGACCGCGATTTTATCCTGGGAGCAAATTTAGGTGCCAATAAGGATAGCAAAGACTGGATAGCGGATTACGCCGCCGGCGCGGCGGCCCTTGGCCATTTAGCGGACTACATTGTCATCAATGTCTCATCTCCCAACACACCGGGCCTGCGCGAACTGCAAACCCACGAAGCTCTCAAGGAGTTGTTGGACGGTGTGCGCAATGGCTTACCCAGGCCGCGGCCCATATTTGTTAAGATTGCTCCGGATT
>CAXGCE010000149.1:0-5558 GCA_964007795.1 uncultured Alphaproteobacteria bacterium
CGCGGTGGGTTGAGACTGAGAGTTGCGCCAGACAGCGAGCAGCTGCTTCCAACAAGCGTCTCTGGGTGGGTTCATCATTGATGACCAACACAGTTTGCGCCATTGCTCTTGCCCCAGTCCCTCACTACTTATGTTTTGAAAACTGGAATACCTGTGCCATTTCGGGACAAGTTGTGATTGATGGGAAACTGACATATGAAACTTGGAATTCTGCCCCGATGGGATCTGAGCGACCTTTATAATGGCCCTGAAGCAGGTGAATTGGCTGCCGATTTGGACCGGGCGGCTGCCGCTGCAAAAAATTTCAACGACGATTATTGCGGCAAGGTTGCTTCGTTGTCGGCGGCTGAATTGAGTGATGCTGTCCGACACTATGAGGCAGCCGAGGATTTGTTGGGCCGTATTTCCAGTTACGCTCAGCTTTATCATGCCACCAAGGTGTCCGACCGCGAGGCCGGCCGTTTTTTTCAAACCACCATGGAAAGGTTGAACTCCATCATCTCGAAGCTGATCTTTTTTACGTTGGAGCTGAATCGGATCGAGGACGATGCCATGCAGACCCTGCTTGAGGCCAACGAGAGCCTGGCCTGGTATACCCCTTGGTTGCGGGATGTGCGGGCCAGCCGATCCCATCAATTGCCCGATGAGCAAGAACAATTGCTGCATGAAAAACAAGTAACAGGGCGGGCATCTTGGGTGCGGTTGTTCGACGAAACCATAGCCGACATACGGTTCGATCTAGATGGCGAGCAGCTTTCACTGGAAAAGACCTTACATCTATTGTCGGAGCCGGATACCAGCAAACGCAAAGCCGCCGCTAAGGCGCTGGGTCAAGGGTTCGAAAAACAAAAAAACCTTTTTGCGTTGATCACAAACACTTTGGCCAAGGACAAAGAAATTGACGACAAGTGGCGCAAGTTTGCTAGGCCGGACAGTTCGCGGCACCTCTCTAATCTGTTGGAAAACGAAATCGTAGACGCCCTGGCCGATGCAGTACAGGAGGCCTATCCGCTCCTGTCGCATCGATATTACTCCCTTAAGGCAAAGTGGTTTGGGCAAGAAACCCTAGACTACTGGGACCGCAACGCGCCGTTGCCCGGTGATGACCAATGCACCTATACATTTGAGACCGCACGCGATCTGGTGTTGGATGCGTATCATCGGTTTTCACCGGCCATGGCGGATGTGGGGCGGCGATTTTTTGACAATGCCTGGATCGATGCGCCCACCAGCCTGGGCAAATCTTCCGGTGCATTTGCCCATCCCACAGTTCCATCAGCCCACCCCTATCTCCTTTTGAACTACCAGGGGCGCACGCGGGACGTCATGACACTGGCGCACGAATTGGGTCATGGCGTGCATCAAATTCTAGCAGGCGGACAGGGTGCCTTAATGGCGAATACGCCACTAACACTTGCGGAAACCGCCAGCGTGTTCGGCGAACAATTGACATTTCGCGCATTACTGGACCGGGAAACGGAACCGGCTAGACGCAAGGCCATGTTGGCCGGTAAGACCGAGGACATGCTGAACACCGTGGTGCGTCAGATCGCTTTTTACCAGTTCGAACGATGCTTGCATGAAGAACGGCGTCAGGGCGAACTGTCAGTAGAGCGCATCGGCGAGATTTGGATGGCAGCACAGGAGGAAAGCCTGGGTCCTGCCATCCGGCTGCACGGAGAATATGCAAATTTCTGGTGCTATATCCCCCACTTCATCCATTCGCCATTTTATGTCTATGCATATGCCTTCGGTGACTGCCTGGTGAATTCATTGTATGCGGTCTATCAAAAGGCCGAAGATGGTTTCGCGGAGAAGTATATGGACATGTTAAGTGCGGGCGGTACCTTGCGACACAAGGAATTGCTGGCTCCATTCGGGTTGGATGCAACCGATCCTCTGTTTTGGCAACAAGGATTGGGCGTGATAGAGGGATTCGTCGATGAACTGGAGGCGCTGCCCTGAAAATGCGTCATGAGTAAAGACCAAACAAGAGATGGCGAGGGCGACAGCGTCACGGGTCGTATGCGCCGGTATGCCAAGGTTGGTACGGCCGTAGGTGGCCTAGCAGCTCGCCTGGCGGGCGACCGTGTTTTCGGACTTTCCATCGACCGGCCAGCCCATGCCAAAGATTTGAAAAATGCCCTTGGTGGCTTAAAGGGTCCATTGATGAAAGTGGCGCAAATCCTTGCCACCATTCCTGAGGCGCTGCCGCAGGAATACGTTCAGGAATTGATCCAGTTGCAATCGAATGCCCCAGCTATGGGCTGGCTATTCGTCAAGCGACGCATGGCTGCGGAACTGGGCTCCGACTGGCAGAATTGTTTTGAAAACTTCGAACATCAGGCCGCCGCGGCAGCCTCGTTGGGTCAAGTTCATCGGGCGGTACTGGATGGGGTCAAACTGGCTTGTAAATTACAGTACCCCGACATGAATTCAGCGGTGGAAGCTGACCTGGCGCAACTCAAACTAATATTCTCCGTCTATCAGCGTTATGACCGCACCATCGATACCACCAATGTGCACAAGGAAATCAGCGAGCGTTTGCGGGAGGAGCTAGACTACGACCGAGAAGGCCGGCACATGGGCCTGTTCGCCGAAATACTCAAGGGTGAAAAAAACATACATGTGCCCAAGGTTATGCAAAATCTATCCACTAGGCGTCTTCTGACCATGAACTGGCTTGGTGGCCAGCCGTTACTGGAATTCCGCGAGGCCGATCTGGAAACCCGCAACACTATTGCCTTGAACATGTTTCGCGCCTGGTACGTACCATTATATAGCACCGGAGTGATACATGGCGATCCGCATCTTGGAAACTATTCCGTCCGACCGGACCTGGACGTAAATTTGCTGGATTTTGGCTGCGTCCGGGTGTTCGAGGCGAAGTTCGTTCAAGGCGTAATCGATCTCTACCGCGCTTTACGCGACAATAATCAGGAGTTGGCAGTGCATGCCTATGAAACCTGGGGCTTCATGGATCTAAATAAGGAAGTGATTGAAACTTTGAATTTGTGGGCCAATTTCGTCTATGGCCCACTTTTGGAAAACCGCAGCCGGCGCATCCGCGAAGACAACGAATCTGGTGTCTATGGGAGAGATGTCGCGGAAAAGGTCCATCGCGGTCTGCGCGAGTTGGGCGGCGTCCGTCTGCCCCAGGAATTCGTCTTCATGGACCGGGCCGCCATTGGCCTGGGAGGTGTCTTTATGCATCTTAACGCCGAAGTGAACTGGTTCCGCCAGTTCCATGATTTGATCGATGAATTTGATCTCGAAAAGATGCGGAAAAAACAAAAGCGCTTGCTCAAGAAATTCAATCTGGATATGCCCTGACCGGGCCGAAACCTGCAGATCCTACGCCCAGTCCTACGCGATACACTTCCGGCAATATGCGCAATAGCATGTCGGAAAGCAGGGATATCGTCGAGGCATGAGGATCCTTCTTCATTTAATCAAACAATGTTCGGTGCACTCGAGAACCAAATACACAGACGTGAAGCGCTATTTTGAGAAGGCACCGCTAATTTTGTTTGTAGCCTTGATGCTGGCCTTGCACTGCGTGACCAAATCGAAATATCGCTGTTCCCCATATCGGGCCAATTCTGCACCCGACTTTCCCTCGAGAACCGCGTGAAAAGTCCATTATCAAAAAAAATATTATATTGTTAGAGATAATCGATACGTTGCTTGATGCGCTTGACTTGCTATATTCCGCGCATTCTTCTGAACGTTCTGCACTCCCTTTCAGGGTTAAATATATGAAGATTGCCGTATTAAAAGAACGGCGAACCGGCGAGCGGCGGGTGGCGGCAACGCCGGAAACCGTTAAGAAGTTCGTGGGGCTTGGTGTTGAAGTGGTGGTTGAGGCTGATGCCGGAGCAGGCGCCTATATTTCCGACACGGATTATCAGCAGTCTGGTGCTACGATCGCTCCGGATGCGGCCGGCACGCTCGACGGCGCGGATGTGATCCTGAAGGTACGTCGTCCGATTTTGGATGAGGCGGATAGGGATAATGAGCTAGCCTTTATGAAATCAGGGCAGGTGCTTATCGCCATGTTGAACCCTCTTATCCGGCGTGCCGACTGTGAAGTCTATGCGGAAGCGGGCATCGATGCCTTTGCCATGGAATTGATGCCCCGCATCACCCGGGCGCAAAGCATGGACGTGTTGTCTAGTCAGGCCAATTTAGCTGGCTACAAATCCGTGCTGGATGCGACCGAAGAATTCGGCCGTGCCCTCCCAATGATGATGACGGCAGCGGGTACCATTACGCCAGCCAAGGTCTTTGTCATGGGCGCTGGGGTGGCAGGACTGCAGGCTATCGCCACGGCCCGGCGGTTAGGGGCCGTGGTCTCCGCCACCGATGTGCGTCCTGCGGCAAAAGAGCAAGTGGAAAGCCTGGGCGCCAAATTTGTAATGGTCGATGACGAGGAAAGCGCCCAAGCCGAAACTGAAGCTGGCTACGCCAAGCAAATGAGCGAGGAATATCAGAAGAAGCAGGCGGCCCTAATCTCGGAAACCATCTCCAAACAGGATATCGTCATCTGTACGGCGCTGATCCCCGGCCAAGCGGCTCCGGTCTTGGTGGATGAGACCATGGTAGCATCCATGAAACCGGGCTCTGTTATCGTCGATCTGGCAGTAGAGAATGGTGGCAATTGCGCCTTATCAGAAATGGGCGTGGTTAAGGATGTGAAAGGCATTAAGATTATTGGTCATGCTAATTTTCCGGCCCGGGTCGCGGCCGACGCCTCGGAACTGTATGCCCGCAATCTATTCAATTTTCTTTCGCCACATATTGATAGCGAAAATGGTGGCGTATCCTTCAATTTCGAAGACGAGACAGTTTCCGGCGTCTGCCTGACCAAGGATGGCGCTGTTATTCATCCCATGTTGAGTGCGAAGGAATAAACGTCCATGGACGTGGCCAATAACATTGATCCTTTTATTTACCGCCTGGCGATTTTCGTCCTGGCAATTTTTGTGGGCTATTACGTGGTCTGGTCAGTCACAGCAGCCCTTCATACACCATTGATGAGCGTAACTAACGCGATTTCCTCAGTTATCATCGTCGGCGCCTTAATCGCGGCCGGACCAGAGGACATGACACTGTCCAAGATTTTGGGAGTGATCGCCATTGGATTGGCCGCCGTGAATATATTCGGCGGCTTTTTTGTGACCCAGCGAATGCTGGCCATGTACAAAAAAAAGCAATAGGGGCGCCCGGTCATGTCGGCAAATCTGACGGCCTTGGCATATTTGATCGCCTCGGTCCTGTTCGTTATGGCTCTGCGCGGCCTGTCATCGCCCGAAAGTGCCCGCAGCGGCAATATATACGGCATGATCGGCATGGCCATCGCCGTGGTTGCAACGGTGATCAATCCCGACGTTGTCTCCTACGAATGGATTTTGGGCGCGATGGTCGCAGGCGGTGCTATCGGAGCCATTATCGCCCGGCGCATTGCCATGACCGACATGCCGCAGCTAGTCGCCGCCTTCCATAGTCTAGTGGGTTTAGCCGCCGTTCTGGTGGCAGCGGCGGCATTTTACAACCCG
>CAXGCE010000150.1:0-5547 GCA_964007795.1 uncultured Alphaproteobacteria bacterium
AAATTTGTCATTTCATTTCTAGATTAACATCGGCCCGGGGACCACATGGTGACTGCGATGAAACCCAACATATTGTTCATATTTTCCGACCAACATCGTCATGACGTGATGGGCTGTGCCGGACATCCGCTAGTAAGAACACCAACCTTGGACGCCTTGGCCGGACGAGGTCTTCGCTTCACCCGTGTCTGGTGTCAGAGCCCAATTTGCCAGCCTTCCCGTGCTTCGTTGATTACCGGTCGGCATCCCTATGATCTGGACCTTTTTTACAACGATAAATCTTCGGCGACCCACGCCTCCAGGGACGGCGGGGATGCATCCGGTGAATTTGATCCCGAATGGCCTACCGTGATGAAACAGCTGCAGGCCGGCGGTTATGAGACCGCGACAATTGGCAAGACCCACTATCACGGTATTCCGTCCCCGGAAGATATCAAGGCAGCAGGAGGTCGCTACGATTTTCGTAACTATGAAGACATCGTGAAAAGATTTGGCTGGGATCATGTTTTGGAAGAGTTTGACAAGTATGTCCACTCTACGCGTGCTTTCCGCACTCCTTATTCGGATTATCTAGAAGAACTTGGTCTGGGGAAAGCTTATCGGAAGCAGATCCGAGGTGTCTTTCGCCTGACCCCCACGCATTGGCGTGGCGAGACCAGCGTTGTGTCTCAGGAAAATGACCTGACAAGTTTCCTGGCTGATCGCGCTATCGATTGGTTGAAGAAACGCCGGCGGGACAAACCGTTCTTACTGAAGCTGGCATTTGTGCAACCCCACGTGCCGCTGATCGACGATCCTGACTGGGCCGCGTTTTATGCCAATGCCGACATCGCTGTGCCAGACCTGAACAGGCCGGTAAAGACCAACGAAGCGTGGTCCTGGTATATCGATCAGCTAATGGAACACTCCCAAGCGGCAACGATGACGGCGGATTTTGTGCGCGAGGGCAGCCGTCATTATTTCGGAATGGTATCGCTGATCGACCAGAAAATTGGAGAAGTCCTGGCGGCTCTTACGATGCAGCATGAGCTAGAGAATACCTGGATCATCTACAGCTGCGATCATGGTGAAATGCTCGGTAGCCACGGGCTTTGGGCAAAAATGAACTTCTATCACCCTTCTGTGCAAGTGCCGCTGCTTTTGGTGCCACCGATTGGTATGACGGGACGGCAATCTAACCGACTATCAGAACTAACCGACGTCACGGCTACCATCGCAGACATCGCTGGTGTCGAACCACCGGCGGGATGCCGGGGCAAATCCTTGTTATCCGAACTCAATTGCGTGACTGGCACAGGCCACGAATTGGTCTATTCGCGCATCCAATCCTATGCAGCGGTGCGCGATACCCGATATCGCTTCACCATGGAAATGAACAGCGGCCAGGCTTGTGAGCTGTTCGATCTGGCCAACGATCCCGACGAAAACGAAAACCTGGTCAATGAGCCGGGCCGAAAAGGCATGGTCGACGACTACCGCGATGCGCTAAACCGGATGCAAGACAATCGCATCGATTGATGACTGTCTGTCTCGAAGGCCTATAACTCGACTTGTCGGAATTTGACCGAGTCTTGGATGACGGCTTCAGGCGATCGCGACGCACTCAATCTCGATATCGAATGACATGGGCCAGGATCCTACGGCTGCGAAGGTCCGTGCGGGCGGATTGTCAGCGAAATATTGCGCATAAACTTCGTTTATGGCACCAAAATGGCCGGCATTCGCGGCATATACGTTGCATTTCACAACCTTGTCCAGGGATGAACCAGCCGCCTCTAAACAGGCCTTGACGTTTTCCAGAACCTGTTTCGTCTGAACCTTGATATCTCCTTCGACAATTTTGCCGCTATCTCGGTCGATGGGTGGCATGCCCGATACAAAGACTAAGCTGCCGGCCTTGACAACGGGCGACAATGGAACTCCCGAGGTTGCCAGCATTTCTGAAATGCCGGGGACGGCTATACATTGCTTTTCCATGTGGTCGCTCCTTGTGGTCTCGCAAATGAGCTCTGGCAAACTTAATGGATGACTGCCGTTTAGGACAGCATCAGCTATGCTATCCATATCTCCGCGGATCCGGGAATCGTTACCGCCTTGCGGGCGGCGGGAGTTAACAAAGACCAAGTGTTTCACCGCAATTCTGGCAGGGTAAAAATCCGATCTTGGCGGCTAACTGTTTGTAAGGATCGTGGCCTCATAAGCCCATTTGAGCTAGAATTGCGGGCAACACCGGCCCATCCGCGTCACCCATGGCGCCGGTCATGTCAAAATGATCCGCGCCGGGCACTTCCAAATATTCGGCATTAATGCCCTTAGAAAGACATAGATCCACATAGGAGCGAGTTTGTTTGATCCATTCTGTAGTTTCATTGCCGCCCACTGGTACCAATAAAGGCAGTTCCCGAAGCGGCAAATTTTGTAGAGGAGAAACAGATGCGATCATATCTGGCGTGAGACCAATGACCTCATTGATGCTGATCCCTAAAACTGGTTCAGGGTCATAAACGCCGGTTAGCAAGGCTGCGCCCTTGATCAAATCCTTTGGCAAACCATCAGCTGCCCAGTCGTGGGCCAGCATCATGGCGCCAAGATGCCCGCCCGCCGAATTGCCGGAAATATAGATACGGCCCGGGTCGCCGCCCAATTCGGCGATATTGCCGTGGGTCCACCTCAAGGCTCGTACCGTTTCTGCGATGATCTCCGGCAAGGTCACCGCCGGACACAGGTCATAATTAATAATTACCACACAGGCACCTGCTTGGGTAAACGGTTCCGCAAGGAAACTGACGTCCGATTTGTCCTGGGCCCGCCAATATCCGCCATGAATATAAAATTGCACAGGAGCGCTGTCGGTTGCTGCTGGAAAGACATCCAGAACTTCCTTAGGGCCGGGACCGTATCGCAGGTCATAGATCCCCTCTATGCGGCAACGAGCTTCTGCCGACGCTATTACACGAGCTTCGATTTTTCCTTGATGGTCCGGAACAGCCTGACGCGGATTGTATTGCCGTTCGAATTCTTCAACCGAGTAGTCGCCTCGGTCGATGATATTTGCCTGGATCATGTATTTGCTTTCCTCGAATTGGCCCAGGCTCAGAAAATAACAGACAACAGCCGTCAAGACTATATCACGCAAATATTCCACCCAACTTTGGTAGGGGAACTCGTCAGAGCATCACACAACCAGATGAGGAGAGTTTAGTCCTCTCCTTGGCGACAAACATCGACTTCGTTGCCACAGACCATCGAAGAAGTCTGATTGTCCGATAATTAAGATCTTCCTAATAAATTGCGGTAAGCATCCCTAAGGAAAATTTCGATCTTCACTTAGCGGCGCGCCAGAATATGAAAGCCATCTGGGCTGTGTTTACGCGAAGGCCTGCAGCCCGGTTATGGCCCTACCCAGGATCAGGGCGTGAATGTCATGGGTCCCTTCATAGGTATTCACGGTTTCCAAATTCATCACGTGGCGCATAATGTGGTATTCGTCCGAAATGCCGTTAGCGCCGTGCATATCCCGGGCTGTGCGGACAATGTCGAGGGCCTTGCCACAGCTGTTTCGCTTGATAATGGAAATCATCTCTGGCGAGGCGAGGCGCGCATCAATCAGCCGGCCCACGCGTAGGCAAGATTGCAGACCGAGTGAAATTTCAGTCTGCATATCGGCCAATTTCTTTTGTACTAGTTGAGTTGCGGCCAAGGGACGGCGGAATTGTTTACGTTCTATGGTATATTCGCGGGCGGCCTGCCAGCAAAACTCCGCCGCTCCCATAACGCCCCATGCGATGCCATATCGGGCGCGGTTCAGACAACCGAAGGGGCCAGAAAGGCCCTTGGCCTCAGGCAGGTAATTTTCGTCGGGAACAAAGACGTCTTCCAATGCGATACCGCCCGTAATAGATGCCTTCAAACTGAGCTTGCCTTCAATTTTTGGCGTGGAAAAGCCTTTGAATTCTCGCTCCACCAAATAGCCGCGAATGTCGTCTTCTTCATCCTTAGCCCAGACCATGGCGAGATCGGCTATGGGAGAATTGGTGATCCACATCTTGGCGCCGTTCAAGATCCATCCGCCGCTAACCTTTTTGGCCTTAGTGACCATCGAACCAGGATCAGAGCCGTGGTCCGGCTCGGTCAGACCAAAACAACCCACCATCTCACCCGTCGCCAACCGTGGCAAAAAGCGTTGTTTCTGCTCTTCCGTGCCATAGGCATTGATCGGATGCATGACCAGGCTGGACTGAACGGATGCGGCGGAGCGGTAGCTGCTGTCCACTCGCTCCATCTCTCGCGCTATTAGGCCGTAACAGACATAATTTACTCCGGCGCAGCCGTACCCTTTGATGGTCGAGCCAAGCATGCCCATTTCGCCCATTTCATTCATGATTTCACGATGGAAATGTTCCTGGCGCGTTGCCTCGATTATCCGAGGCATCAATTTATCATTCGCATAATCCCGGGCTGAGTCGCGAACCAATTTTTCGTCCTCTTCCAACTGATTATCCAACATTAAGGGATCGTCCCAAGCGAACGATCCGGTTGCGAGATAGTCTGTTTGGCTTTTGGTCCGATCCATGCTCATCAGCCTAACACTCCTGAAAACTTCGCCAAGACCGCCTTCATATGGCGTGGAAGCCGGTTTGCCAAGAATTACCGAGTATTGAACATGAATTGCAGCGGATAATTTTTCTGGGACTTTTCGCCGGGTGGTCTGAATTACCCTTGAATTCATCGTATCTAGGGGACAAGAATGCTGTAATGCTTCTTGCTGATACTTTACATATCAGCTAGCAGTTAACATTAGCGGCTTGTGATAGTGTTACAGGGGGTTGGCTGTGGACTACAATAAAGTTTTCGCGGATCAGCTGGCTGAGCTTCGTGATGAAGGCCGCTATCGCGTATTCGCTGAATTGGAACGGCATGCCGGGAATTTCCCAAGGGCGACCCGTTACGTTGATGGCGAAAAACAGGACGTTATTGTTTGGTGTTCAAATGACTATCTCGGCATGGGGCAAAACAAAGACGTAATTGCGGCTATGCACAGCGCTCTGGATAAGGTCGGTGCTGGGTCCGGCGGAACGCGTAATATCTCAGGTACCAATCACTACCATGTCTTGTTGGAGCGAGAATTGGCCGACCTGCATGGTAAGGAAGCTGCTTTGCTTTTCACGTCGGGCTATATTTCCAACGAGGCGACTTTGTCGACCCTTGCCAAGGCTTTGCCTGGACTGGTTATATTCTCCGATGCCTTGAACCATGCCTCCATGATTGATGGGATCCGCCATGGCGGTGGTCCGAAACAGATCTGGCGGCACAATGACACCGCGCATTTGGAAGAAGTTCTGGCGCAGGCTGACACGGGTGCGCCCAAGATCGTCGCTTTTGAATCTGTTTACTCCATGGACGGTGATATCGCGCCAATTTGCGAGATTTGCGAAATAGCCAAGAGATATGGTGCCTTGACCTACTTAGATGAAGTTCATGCAGTGGGTATGTACGGTCCCGGCGGTAGCGGTGTGGCAGCCCGTGATGGCGTCATGGACCAATTGG
>CAXGCE010000151.1:0-5537 GCA_964007795.1 uncultured Alphaproteobacteria bacterium
GCGTCGCGTCGATCCGCGGATAACGGAAGTCAAAATTGTCAACAGAACAACATCAAAAAACGAACGCAAAGGGTCCCCAGCTACTATTTCAATGAAGACCCGTTAGCAGACATTTGGGTAGCCTATCTCGTGAGTTACATGCGTTGTCTTGAGAGTAGATTGAATGATGAGTACATTTTCAGCTGTGTTGCGCGAGGGCTACCTAGTTTAAGAGATGATTAACATCCAATAATCAAGATGGCATCTGCCTGGCGGCACGGTTCGGGTAGTTTTTGTTTAAGCGTTCTTCAATATAATTGCCATATTGGATGGCTGGGTATTGTGCCGGGTGATCAGTGTCTATGAATTTTCTCAGGCACCGGATGCTCGCATCCATGTCTGGGTCGAAGAACATGGCCACGGAATACCGGCCGATCCCAGAACGGGGACTGATAACTCGGTGAGGCGTGGAGTTGAAAACGTCATTGGTCCACCTAGCCAGGGCGTCGCCAATATTGATGATTAGAGCGCCCGGCACATAAGGAACGGGCATCCAACCGCCATCAGGTAATCGAATTTCTAGACCACAAATCGCATCCTGGGCGAGTATGGTGATAAAGCCGTAGTCAGTATGGGGCTGGATACCAAGAGTGTTGCCAGATTGCAAAAATTCCACTGACGGATAGTGGATTAGGCGCAAGGCCGTGGTAGCATTGTCGAAATAAGGTTGAAAAAAACTGGCTGATTCTTCTACCGCCAAGGCGAAAGCGGGCAGTAGGCGGTGGCCCAGGGCCCGCACGGCGCTATCGTACTGGCTCACCACTTCACGAAATTTAGGATCATCAGGCCATTGATTGGGACCTTTCAGGGCGCCATTCAGATAGTCGGGATCTTCGGGCGAAACTTCTTGCCGGATGAAAAACGAGGCCAATTGATTGGCGGTAGCCGCCGGTGCGAAACGAGCGGAAGACACAAGGGTCGAGGTGGCGAAACCCTGATACCCCCGATGCCAATGGTTTAACTTTATGGCGTTTTTGTCCGCCAGGGGGAGATCATGAAAGCACCGATTGGCGTGGAACACCGCGGCTAGCAGATCCTCATCGATCCCGTGATTGCTGACCATGAAAAAGCCTGAACTTAGACAGGCTGTCTTTATTTTTGCGCTAATCTCTTGCAAGCCTTTGGTTGTCCTGAGTGGCGAAAGGTCGATAAGGGGGATATCAGACTTTTGTTTCATCGTGGCTCTTTACCGGTTAGGTTTTCAAGAATCCAGGTTCCCACACCACGCGACCCATGCCAATGAACTTGGCCTGACGATTGAGTTCGGCCGCCAACCCTGCCCGGCGGATTTTGGTGAATTTGACCTTGGGCTCTAACCATAAGCCCGTAACGCACAGGACATCATCGTCACGCCGTGCCTTCATATCGATACGACCGATCAGGCTGTCCCTCTCTAACAAGGGAAATACGTAATAACCAAATTTGCGTTTGGCTTTGGGGACAAAGATCTCGATTCGATATTCAAAATCAAACAGGCGTTTCAGACGCTTGCGGTCACGGATCAAGGGATCGAACGGGCTCAGAACTCTCAATCGATTCGGTGGATCGAGAATATCGGACAACTGGTCTAAAAGCGCCGGCCGGGCAAACGCCCGCCTAGGCGGCCCTCCACTAGCATCTTCCACCAACACTTCGATGATCCCATCGCCAAGGCTACGGGCGCACCAGGTCCTGGCTTCAGCCGCATCGACCGATGCCCAATAGGCCGCTAATTCCCCTGAAGTTGCAAATCCAAGGCGGTCCAGGGCATTGTTGCATGCCCAATCAATAAAGCCCTCGCCCGACTGCGCCAGGGCACTCATTGCTTTATCTGGAATAACCCTGTGGCACAGATCATAGGCTTTCTGAAAACCATTTCGATGGCAGATTGAAAATTCACCAGTACGCCACAAAAATTCCAGAGCCGTTTTCGCTGGATGCCATTCCCACCATCCGTTCTTTTTCGCCTTTTGGGACTGGCACCACATCTTCAAGTCGCGGGACAAGGTGGGGCCGTTTTGGGACACATGCACCCTTACCTGATCTAATACGTCCTCAAAGGCGATAGTTTTACCCTTGAGCCGGCCCTTGGGACGAATTTTGCGCCAGCGTTCTCGTAGTTGTGCCTCTCTTCGCGCAAACCGGCCCTGCCAATGAGGATAGAATTCTGACGGAATAATGGAAGCATCGTGGGTCCAATGTTCAAACAGGCGCCGGTCGTCCTCCAGCAACTGACGCAGATGTTCCCGACGGTAGGTCTGATTTCGAGCAAACAATATCATGTGGTGGGCCCGTTCCACTGTGCGGATGCTATCCACCTGAACGAATCCCAATTGGTGAATCAGACCGTGCAGAGCATCCTTGTCCTGGCATTTGTCGGGCGGATGGTACAGCCCTTGCCGGACCATGAAAGTGCGCCGAGCCTGCTTTGTGGTGATCAAAGGGAGAGAGGCGCTCATCCAGGTATCATAAACTCGAATTCGGCGCTGCCAAATTTCGCCCCATTAACGTTGTTCTGCACTGCGCTGAGGTCCTGGCAATATTCCGTCACGTAAATGTACGTGGGCATGACGGCTCATCTAGGTGATTATTTCCGGATCTAATTGTTACTTCGAGTGCTCAAACATTTACCTAAAGCGGGCGTGCCAAGCCTAGGTCTGGGCATCCTCCTCCTGAGCCTTTTCAACCTCCGCTACAGGCGCCTCACCATTGGAGGACGGGGCACCCTTAGCAACGCCCACCATGGCCGCCCGCAACAAACGGTCGTGAATGACGTAACCCGGCTGCATCACCTGGATTATAGTGCCTTGGGTGGCTTCCGGGTCATCTAACTGTACCACCGCCTGATGCAGATTAGGATCCAGCTTTTCGCCCATGGGATCGATTTCCTTAATACCGTGCTTGCCGAAATGACCCTTTAGTTCCTTCCGGGTTATTTCCACGCCTTCCAAAAGTTGCGCCAACTCTGGATTGCCGTCGCGCGCGTCATCCGTCACAGCCGCTAGTGCCCGTTGCAGGTTGTCGGCAACAGCAAGCATGTCCCGGGCGAAATCGGTGATGGCATATTTCCGGCTGCCAGCCTTTTCCCGTTCGCTGCGGCGGCGGATATTCTCGGTCTCCGCCATAGCGCGCAGTAATTTATCCTTCAGGTCGGCAACTTCCGCATAGACCGCTTCCAGTTCGTCCGGCTCGTCAGCCTGATCTTCCGCCCCAGGTTCCCCCTCATCCATGTCTTCCGCTGCTTCATCTGCCTCCGCCTTGGTGGCGGCCAGATCAATGGCTTCTTCCGCCTGTTCCAGCGCAGCAGCGGCGTCCTCGGCCGCTTTCGCTTCTGGATCGTCAGGATCTTCAATGTTTTCCGCTTCGTTCATCTCGTCCTCTGTCGCGGCCACAGCACGCAATATGATTCAATTGGCATATAGGAGTTCCGGGCGGCGTTTTTAACCCATTCGCAGATCAGGTCAACTTATCAGACGGCCAATCACCCGCGCCGTATAATCCACCATCGGCACGATGCGTGCATAGTTCAAATGGGTAGGGCCAACTACGCCGATGGCGCCAATGACTTCCTGGTTGGAATTAGTGTAGGGCGCCACAATCATGGACGATCCACTCAACGAAAACAGCTGACTTTCCGAGCCGACAAAAACCCTTACTCCTGGCCCCTCATTGGCTAAATCCAGCACATCGATCAGTGACTTCTTGCTCTCAAGATCGGCGAAAAGTTGGCGCACACGCTCAAGGTCCTCCGCCGCCGTAATATCTTCCAGCAGGTTGGCCCGACCGCGCACGATCAGCGTTTGCTGTTGGTCATCCCCCCCCCAGATCGCTAGACCACTTTCCACCACCCGCGCCGTAACCTCGTCCAATTCAGCCCGCTGTGCTTCAATCTCGGAGAGAATGTCGCGTCGCGCCTCATCCAGCGTCGCCCCTCGCAACCGGGCGTTGAGGTAATTTGCGGCTTCAATCAGGGTTGACGGCGGCAACCCCGCTGGCACCTCGATTATCCGGTTTTCCACGGAACCAGACTCACCGACAATCACAACCAGGGCACGGCCATCGCCTAAGGGCACGAACTCAAGGTGCTTCAAGGGTGCCTCCAGCTTTGGAGCCATGACCAGGCCGGCCCAACCAGACAGGCCCGATAACATCTCGGAAGCCTGGATGAGCATGTCCTCGAAGCTGCGTCCGGCAGCTGCGCAATGTGCTTCGATCTCAGTTCGCTCGTCTTCACCAAGATCACCTAACTCCAATAGACCGTCAATGAACAGGCGCAAACCGCGATCCGTGGGCATGCGGCCAGCGGATATATGTGGAGCATGCAACAAGCCAGCCTCTTCTAGATCAGCCATGATGTTGCGCACCGAGGCTGGCGACAAACTGCGGTCCAGGCGCCGTGACAAGGTCCGCGAGCCGACGGGTGTGCCGGTCTCTAGAAAGGATTCAACCACTTGCCGGAAAATTTCCCGATTGCGTTGGTCCAAATCGCCGAGGGTCGGTGTATTTTTGAGTCCGATGGCCATTGCCAATGCAATGTAGTAATGCCCTTCGACCGCGTCAACGTGGCCCTGGACGCTAGACCTCTGGGGGTTTAGACAAGGCGACCAAACAATAATGTTGGAAATTTGCGTCTAGGGGAGTTTATGAAATGCGCCCATCGGGTCGCGCCGCTGATCAGCTACGAAATGTTAGTCTAGAGCCGGACTTCGCCAAGTATGCCGAGGGCTCTTGCCTGGTGCAATTTGGTGATACCCATGTAATTTGTACTGCCTCTTTGGATGACCAAGTGCCGCCATTCCTACGCAACAGTGGCCAGGGCTGGGTGACGGCGGAATACGGCATGCTGCCCCGCTCTACCCACACCCGAACCGGTCGCGAGGCCACCCGGGGCAAGCAATCGGGACGGACCCAGGAAATTCAACGCCTGATTGGCCGTTCCCTACGTGCGGTTACGAGTCTGAAAGCCATGGGAGAGAGGCAAATCCGCTTAGACTGCGATGTTATCCAAGCAGACGGAGGCACTCGAACGGCCTCTATCACCGGAGCCTGGATCGCCTTGCACATGGCTCTTACCGGAATGGTGAAGGAGGGTATTCTGGAGACGATGCCACTGACAGACCATGTGGCCGCTATAAGTTGTGGCCTTTATGAGGGCGAGGCAGTTCTGGATCTAGATTACGCCGAAGACTCAAACGCTCAAGCAGACGCCAACTTCGTTCTCACCGGGAACGGTGGCATAGTGGAGATCCAAGGCACAGCGGAGCAAGATCCGTTTTCTCGGAAACAATTCGATCGCCTTTTGGAACTGGCAGAACGGGGCATTAGCCAACTAACGGAATTGCAAAAACGAGCAATTGGGACCTAAACAGTTGCCGCGGCTATTCACCGAACCGCGCCTAGTCATCGCGTCACATAACAAGGGCAAGATAGCGGAGATCGCCGGTCTTCTGGCGCCCTATCCCGTAGACATCATCTCAATAAGGGAATTGAATTTGCCTGAACCCGAGGAAACGGGAAGA
>CAXGCE010000152.1:0-5532 GCA_964007795.1 uncultured Alphaproteobacteria bacterium
CAAACCGTGCAAAATTTCACACCCACGGCCTCGGGTATGGTGACCGCACCTGCCGGTCTAGTGGTGATGGTATTTTTCCCGATCGCGGGCCGCTTAGTGGATACTTTTTCCGCGCGATATCTGGTGGTGGTGGGCTTGCTGTTGTTTGCTCTGGGTGCGGCTTTGTTGCAAACCACCAGTGTTGACACCGCGTTTTATGTCCTGGCGTTTTATGTGATTATTGGTCGTATCGGGCAAAGCATCATGCTGCCGGCGATCAACGTCTCAGCGCTTAGCGCTTTGCCGCCGGACAAGCTCAATAACGGTTCTGGCACCATTAATTTTACACGTCTTATGGGTGGAGCTTTCGGCGTCAATCTGTTGGTGGCCTTCATGGAGCAACGCCGGGAGTATCATGCCTATGACCTGACGGCGACTCAAACGCCAGATAATGCCCTCAGTCGAGAGGTTTTGAGCCGAATCATGGATCTGTTGTCCCAGGGCGGTGCCTCCGATGCATTGTTGCAACCGGGGTCATTGCATTTTCTAGGTCTCGTCATTGCAGCCCAGGCCAATGCCTTGGGGTTTCGCGACGGTTTCATGATAATAGCGGCGGTCTTTCTCTGTGCCCTAGTGCCCGCTTTCATGTTGAGTAAGGCAAAAAATTGAATTCCTTACCGTTCGCATGTGGATGAAGCGCCTAATCTCTTTTACTACGACACCGAGCGAGTTGTCGCCCAAGGCGGTTCCGCCGAAAGTGAGTGTCAAACCAGGGTTGTGACCCAGCCTTCGGGTGGAGCGCCCTTTCCAGGGTGCACAATACCGCAGTTAGGGCAGGTACGGGCCGTTTCATTGTTGTGAAATTCGTTATAGAAGTCGGGCAATTGACTGACAATGCCGACGGCTGATGTAAGGGCGCCTTCCGCCCGGTGCACTAGCGCCTCGCATTCGAAACAGTACCATTCGAACGCCTCCTTCATGCCAAACATGCGGGGGCTTTCCACCACGATGCCTATGGAGCCAGGTTCTGGCCGTTGCGGTGCGTGGCGGATATGGGCTGGGAGGAAAAATACTTCGCCTTCGCGGATCGGAACATCATAAATCCGGCCGCCCTCGGCAATTTTTAAGACCATGTTGCCCCTATACTGAAAGAACCACTCTTCCACTGGGTCATCGTGAAAATCTACCCTGGCATTTGGACCGCCGACGACCATGACAATCATGCCGGTATCCGTATGCAACATCTTGTTGCTCACAGGCGGCTTCAAGTGGTGTTGGTTCTCATCAATCCAAGCCTCGAAATTAAATGCTTTCAATATGGGATGTGCGGTCATCACTTTTTTAGCCTATTCCGCGGCTTCCGCGCCTGGTTTTAGCCCGCAAAATTCAAAGGCTGTGCGGATGGCCACCCTTTCCGCCGTCGTAAGGGACAGCATGGGTCGGCGTACCGTACCGCCAGCCTGACCTAAAAGCTCTTGCCAATATTTTTGTTGCGCTTGTGGTTTTCCCCTAGGCCGCGTCGCCTTTAAGGCTTGCCGCACAGGTTCAAGGCTGTCTCGTATCTTACGCGCCTGCTCAAATTCGCCAGCAAAGGCTAAATCTGTATATTGACGCATGCGTTTGTCAAATTTCGTTTGAATTAAATATGGGGGCGATGAACAAAGATAAAGTCGCCAGCCCAGTTGCTCGATATTGTCAAACCACTCGTCTTCCGATGCGGTCGAAACGATTAATTTTTCTCCGGCAAGTTCCGTGAGCCTGGCGTAGTTTTCTCGAGGAACGCTGTATTTAATAGCGACAATATTGGGCAACTCCGAGATGCGGGCGCAGAGCTCAGGACTCATCAGATAGCCGCTATCGGGATGGCTCCACATGGCGATACCAATGTCCACCTGCTCTGAGATATATTTGTAGTACTGGTAGAGAATTTCGTCGTGGTCGGTGACAAAATGCAGCACGGGGGCGTGTACCACAATGTAATCGCCGCCTATGCTCTGGGCATGGCGGGCCAAATCCAGAACAATGTCTATGTTCTGATCGGAACAGGACAATATAGCCGAGCCCTTGCCTCGGGTTTCCTCCACGGCGATGTCGAAGGTCCGTTTGCGCTCCGATAACGACATAGAAAAGAATTCGCCTTGTTTGCCGGATATGAACAGACCATCAATTTCTAGTTCATCGATCCAATGCCGAATGTTACGGCGAAAGCCGATTTCATCTATTGAATAGTCGTCGGCGAACGGCGTCAGGGCCGCGGCCCAGATGCCGCGCATGTTTTCCCGCGCATATTGCTTGGCATCTGCCTTGGTGTATTTCAAGCTACCCGGTCCATGTTGGCACTCTTAGTGCGGTTCAGATAATGCTCCGCAACTGCATCGCCAAAGGCGCGGAAAAGGGCATTGTAAAGATCGTGGTCCTGGGTTCGGAATTCAGCATGCCATTGAACGCCAATGGAGAAAGTGGGCGAATGTTTGACGCGTACCGCCTCAATAGAGCCGTCATCCGCTACTGCCTCCACCTCTAGAGGGTCCGCCAAACGGTCAATTCCCTGGGCGTGCAGGGAATTGACCATGATTTGACGAGCACCATTGGCGAGATCCTGTAAAAGCCCTCCCGGCGTCAGTGTGATCCTTTGTCGAGCGCCCAATTGCACCTCCATCGGCATTTCCCGTGGCCGACGGTGGTCGAAGTGATTGGGTTGTTCGTGCACATACTGATGCAGGCTGCCCCCTAAGGCCACATTAAGTTCTTGGATGCCTCGGCAAATGCCAAACAGAGGAACGTTGCGTTCAACACAGGCGCGGCTTACTTCCAGGGCTATGCCATCCCGACGTTCATCTAACAAAGTTTTATCTCGGGGCTCTCCGCCGTCGTAGTGACGCGGGTGGACGTTCGATGCTCCACCGGTGAGTATCACTCCGTCAATATTGTCCAGCAAAGTATCCGTATCGGCGCCGAAGCCCAAGGCTGGGAGTAGTAACGGCACGGCGCCGCAAATTTCTCTGACCGCTACGACGAACCTGTCGCCCGCCCTATGGCTGGTATGAAATTTTATGTCGTCACTATAATTGCAGACAATGACGACGATGCCTCTGGCCTTTTCGTTCAAAGAACGGGGCGTATTGCGGTTGGCGACGTCCTGTTGTTCATTTTTCATGTCTGTTCGCTATCATGACACCGCTTCGACGACAAGGGTCAGTTAGACCTTGCAAGCTGGCGCAGGACAAATCGTTGTATCTTACCGGTGGCCGTGCGCGGCAAAGCATCTATGAATTCGACGGCACGGGGATATTTGTAGGGAGCGATCGTCGATTTAACGTAATCCTGCAACGCCTGTACTAAATCGTCGTCCGGCTTATGGCCTTCGCTAGGGACGATGTAGGCTTTTACAATTTGGCCCCGTTGAGGATCGGGACTGGCGATAACGGCGCAATCGGCAACAGACCTGTGTTCCATCAGTACCGCCTCGATTTCAGGGCCGGAAATGTTGTAGCCAGCGGATATGATCATGTCGTCGGTGCGCGCCTGATACCAGAAATAGCCATCTTCATCGAGCAGATAACTGTCACCGGTTAAGTTCCAGCCGTTTACTGCGTAGCTGGCTTGACGATCAGGATTGGCCATGTACCGGCAGCCCGTGGGTCCGCGCACCGCCAGGCGGCCGATTTTGCCAACAGGTGCTTGGTGCCCTGCTTCATCAAGAACTGTAGCTTCGAAACCCGGTATAGTCTGCCCGGTCGCACCCGGGCGAATTGCCTGGCCCCTGCCGGCGATGAAGGTATGTAGCATTTCGGTTGTGCCGATGCCGTCATGGATGGGCAAGCCCGTCGTGTTATACCAGCCGTCCCAGGTAGCTTTCGGTAAAAACTCGCCGGCGGAATTGCAAATCCGCAGGCTGGGAACAGGTGTATCTGCCACCAGGCCGGTCAGGGTACGATACATGGTGGGGGCAGTGAACAGCACTGTCACACCATGCTGGTTAACGGCTTCTATCAAACTTTTGGGCGAGTAACTCTCTAACAACAGGACCGAGGCACCCACAGCCATGGGGAATAGCAGCAGTCCGCCCAGACCATAGGTGAAGGCCAGTGGTGGCGTGCCTGTGAAAACGTCCCGGCTGTTGGGTTTGATGACCTGACCGGAAGAGGTCAGGCAAACAGCCATGATGTCCCGGTGAAAATGCATACACGCCTTGGGCGGCCCCGTCGTGCCGGAGGTGAACGCAATGATACAAGTATCGTCGGCAGCGGTATCGATGTTTTCGAAGGTTCCCCGTTTCCCGGCGGCACAAGATTCCAATCCGTCTTCGTTAGTGCAGTTGAAACATACGATTTCTTGCAGAAATTTAGACTCTTCCATCGTCTGCTGTAGCTCGGTCAATAGTTTTTTATCGCACAGGGCAATTCGAACCTGGGCAAAATCTGCTATATAGGTCAACTCCCTTGACCGCAGCAAAGGCATGGTGGCGACGGCGATGGCTCCTACTTTCATGACAGCGAACCAGCAGGCGGCATACATGGGATTGTTTCCGGATCGCAGCAAAATTCGATTGCCAGGGCGGATGCCGAGGTCATCCACGAGAACATTGGCGATACGATTGGCCTGAGTTAGAAGTTCGTTATAACTCCATGAAATTGTGTCATCAAAGACGGCCCGGGCCTCTTGATTGATCGCGGCCTGGTTATCCAATAATTCTGTGGCGCAGTTGATGCGTTTGGGTAAGGCTGCCAGTTCCGGCAGGCGGGAATAGTCAATATCGGGCCAGGCAGATTTCGGAGGCAGATTGTCAGCGGCGAAATGATCCACATGGGCGGTCTTGCCGCTAGGGGCCTTGGCTTTGGACATATGCTACTTCCCTATACTCTGTGGTGGTCTCCCAACGCCGTCATAGCCATGGTGACGGATACTGTTTCCGACGGCGGACTAGTACGGCCGTTGAGGTCAAAAGCGCGAACGAAATAACGATACTGCCGGCCAGCGAGGGCGAGCCGGTCCACATACCGGCAGCCCTTGACCGCCTCAACACATTGAATGTCGCCATAATCGTCGGCCCGATAGACATCATATCCGGCGATATTTCCTGCCGAACATTCCGCACGTGACCAGGTGAGTTTAATCCGACCGTCGGCGCCTGCCACTGATAGCGAGGCGCCGGCTTTGGACCATTCGGGGGTATCCCCTGTAGTTCGTTGATTGGGCGCCTGCAGCTGACCTTTGGGCCACAGAAAACAGGTCACTTTCTTGAAACGTTCGTCCAGATTTTTGCAAACATTGCAATAAACGCAGCGGATAATCTCGTCTTCGCGACCTTTAGTCACCTTCAGGACCCAGTCCGGATCGGTTAGAAGCTGCCGTGCCATGCCGATAAGGTCCGCCTGTCCGGTTCGTAGCAAACCTTCCGCCTCCTCCGGTTCGGCGATCTTGCCGGCGGAGATGATGGGTATATGGTGGCCCCGATCGTTGAGATAGCGTTTGATGCCGGCCGCCAGATGTGCATGGGGCAGGCGCGGGTACCAATCCCCCGGCATACAGCGATCACCAGAATAGCCAGTG
>CAXGCE010000153.1:0-5506 GCA_964007795.1 uncultured Alphaproteobacteria bacterium
CACGTTGTAATGACCAGCGGCGCATCAAGCAAAGAAGCACCATACACTGCCGTATAAGTCTCTCGAAACAAATCCGGCAAGTACTTCAGCTCTACCTCCAACGGCACCTCTACCTCGATTTCGTGACCTTGACCGTGGTAACGCATGTCCAGACGACGAAGGATAGTGACCTCCTCTTCACCCGCGGCACGACGCAATGGGTCCTGGGCTTCCTCCTCCAACGATTTGAAAGTTTGTTGGAAATCATCCGCGTCGACCTGATCAACAAAGACCTGGCGTGTTCTCGACACCTCGAACGTCAACGGGCTAGCCAGAAGGCCAAGAGCTGACATAACACCAGCGGCAAAAGGGAAAATGACACGCGGAATTCCCAACTTCCTCGCAACGCCCATGGCATGCACGGGTCCGGAGCCGCCGAAGGCAATCATTGTGCTGTTACGGTAGTCAAAGCCTCGTTCCGACGCATGAATTCGGAAGGCACGAGCAACGTCCTCATTAATGACCTCATGGATGCCCCAGGCCGCCCGGTCATGTGGTAATTCCAAGGGTGAGCCCACGGTCCGATTGATCGCCTCCGTTGCAGACACCTTGTCCAGCCTCATTTCGCCACCAAGAAAGAAGTCTGGGTCTAAAAATCCCAGACTCAAATTTGCGTCCGTCAAAGTTGCGTGGCTCCCTCCCTGTCCATAACAGGCTGGGCCAGGTTCCGCTCCGGCACTCCGCGGACCGACGGCGATGGCACCCCGAACGTCAGGAGCTGCGATAGAACCGCCACCCGCGCCGATCTCGATCATATCGATCACAGGCGCTTTTACCGGCAGGCCGCTGCCTGCTTTGAAGCCGTGCACTCGAGCAACTTCTTGATGGTATTCCTTGATCGCTCGTCCATCGCGGATCAGTGCGCCCTTCGCCGTAGTCCCACCCATATCAAAAGATAAGACCGGCCCCAGGTCGAGTTCGCGGCCATGAAATGCTGACATTTGAACGCCTGCCGCCGGACCGGACTCAATCACTCGCACGGGAAATCGGCGAGCTGTTTCAGGCGTTAGGGTGCCGCCGCTGGAGGACATCACGAAAAATTGGCCAATAAACCCAGAATTTTTCAGTCCAATTTCCAAACGACCTAAATATTCATCGAACATTGGCTGCGTGTAGGCGTTTATGGTTGTGGTCGAAAACCGTTCAAATTCCCGCCACTCTGGACACACCTCGGAGGAAAGTGAGACGGCAAGACCAGGGAATTCCTCTCTAGCCATTCGCGCCAATGCCTGTTCGTGTGTTGGATTGGCATAGCTGTGCAAAAGACAAATTGATAGGGACTTGATCTGATGTTCTTCCACCAAATGAGCGAGCTCGTTCCTTGCACCATCTAGGTCTAGAGGTAATTCGACCCGGCCGTCGTAATGGCAGCGCTCTGTGACCTCCCCACGCATGCGTCGGGGTACAATGGGATCCGGAAACGCCAGACGAAGATCAAAAACGTCGTATCGTTTCTCCTGACGCATATCCAGGATATCGCGAAACCCCTTGGTGGTCAGCAAGCCGGTGCGGGGGCCCTTCCGTTCGATTACAGAGTTGGTGACCAGGGTGGTGCCATGCACAATCTCGCGTACAACTCCAATATCAACGCCCTCCCGCAAAAGCAGAGCTACGCTCCCCTCTAACACTGCGCGTGATGGATCGTCCGGCGTTGTCAACTGCTTATGAATAGCCAGCTTGCTGCTCTGTTCATCATAGAGGGCAAAATCCGTAAAGGTGCCGCCGATATCTACGCCTAGGCGGTATGACATCATCTCATATCCGGCAGCACGTCGATTGCGGTTCCGATACCCAGTTCCCGAAGCTCGTGCCTAGCGATCTCGTTCTTAGTCATAGTTCGGGGGAACTCGGTGACGAATTCTATATACCTCGGCACCTTGAAGAAGGCTATGCGAGCCCTACACCACTCGACCAATTCCATGGGTTCAACTTCGGCGGAGACCTGCACATACGCCTTTATGTCCTCTTCGCCTATGTCAGAAGGCACCCCCACTACCGCGCAATCCACTACCGCCTCGTGTGCCGTAATAGCTTTTTCTACTTCGAAGGCGGAGACATTCTCCCCCCGCCGGCGGATCCAATGGGCCTCTCGACCGACAAAGTAGACATAACCATCATCATCGAGATATCCCAAATCGCCGCTGTGGTACCAAAGGTTTTTCCAGGCAGCCAAAGTTTCTTTAGGCTTGTTAATATATTCCATCATGTAGGTGTTAGGAACTTTCGGGCGCAGCAGTAGTTGGCCAGTCGTATTAGCAGGAACCGGGTTGTCGTCTTCGTCGACTATCAAAATTTCCGCCCAGCCGTGAGGGCGGCCGCATGAACCCAGACGCCGGTCAAAGGTGCGTTCGCTACAAATCAGCACGCCTAATTCCGTCATCGAATAGACTTCCATCATAGGTGTGCCAAACCGTTCCTCAAACTCATCGCGAAGATCACGTCGCACTTGCCCAGCGGCGATGCCCACGCCAATCCTAACTTTATGATCTTTATCCGAATTGGACTTGGGAGCACGTAACAGGACAGCCATCATGGTGCCAAGAGGATCAATAATTGTGACACCATATTTTTGGATGGTGTTCCAGTAATTCGAGGCTGAGAACCATTTCTCCATAATCCCAGTCATGCCGTGATATAGCGGTCCAGTAATGGCGAATTGCTGGCCACCAATATGGAAAAAGTGTGAATTTGCAAAATGCACATCATCCTGGCCCGCTTCGGCAATATCGCCATAACGTATGGCGGCGGCAATGTAGTAAAGGTGTGAAACCAGCACTCCCTTAGGCATTGATGTGCTGCCACCCGTATAAACAATACACATGGGATCAGCCGCGGCGATATTGACCTCAGGCAGGGTTTCATCATTGCCCAGTAAATCTTCGAATGGTAACGCTCCGTCAACTACAGCGGTATCGCCGAGCACGAAAACGGTTGGCGTGACCGTCAATTCCGGCTCGGCCGAGACAAAGGCAGGTAAAAGTTCTTCATCCACCACAAACAGTTTGGCGCCGGTATCATTCAGGCTGTAGCACAGATCATCCTTGACTAGCGAAACGTTCAAGGCGGCATAAATTGCGCCAATTTTTGCACAAGCAAACCAGATCACTGCTTGTTCGACCGAGTTGTACATTAAAGTGGCGACCACATCACCTTTACCAATGCCATGCTCAATCAGCCGGTTTGCAACCTTGTTGGATTGGATGTGGGCCCGCGCATAGCTCAATGTCACGTCCCGGCAAATGAGGAACGGTTTGTCTCCCAGTTCAGATCGTAAAATGATCAAGTCACGCAGGGTTTCAGCATGGGGTGTACGTCCCATGATATCAATCATACTTTATCCTTCTTTAATCGAAATACCCGGCAAGGCCCACTGCGCCCGCCCGCTTCAAGGAGTCTATCGCTTGAGCTGGCAGGGACAAGACCCGCGCCAGCACATTATCGTCTTCATTACCCAAAATCGGTGCAGCCTTATGAACCTCCGGGCGCTGGCCGTTGACACGCCAAGGGGCGGCCACTAACTCCTCATTTCCCGTCACAGCATGCTTGGATGAGACCCAGCCATAGCCATCTGCAAACACTGGCGCACCGTCCGTATCTTCCAGTTCCAAAAGGTCTGACCAGTAACCACCATGTCTCCTGCAAAGGGCCTCGATCTCAGCGCGGCTGGCGCCCGCCAGGGCCCTTTGCAAGGCAGGTCCATCCGCATAAACCGATATCGGAAAACTGACCGCTACATAACCACCATCATCAGCCATTAAAATTGCACTGGCAGTCTCCACCTTTGGCACAGGTGTTCCCGCCAGGGTCGCCGCTGCCTCGATCTGCGAGACATCAAAAGTACGACCTCGACCGTCACCATGGGTGGCCAGCACGCCCGCCAGAACACCCATGGCGCCAAATGCCGCCGCATTCGGGTCAGACAGTGAAAAAGTCGGCGAGCCAATAAACTCTTCACCATTTCGCACCAAATCTTCAGCGCCGCCTAAGGCGCTCAGGACAAGACCATAGGAACGTAAGTTTTCCACACTAGAACCCCGGCCGGGCCCACTCATGGACATTTGCACCAAAGCCGGGTTCGCCTTGAAAAGTGCACCCCCATCTAAGCCCAGACGTTCCATAGTTCCCACTGTAAAATTCTCGATCAACATGTCGGATTCGGACGCAAGACGCAGGGCTACATCAAGCCCCTTGGGATGTTTTAGGTCCAAGGTTAAGCCGGATTTGTTGCGGTTGAGGCTGTGAAAATATAGCGAAGACTCGACGCGGGTTTTCTCATCCATCTTCTTACTCAGATGTTCCAGTCCCCGTGTGCGGTACAAATCGAAACGCCTCGGCGCCTCCACCTTAATCACATCTGCACCAAGATCGGCAAGGATCTGGCCGATCATGGGACCAGACCAAACCCAGCACAATTCCATACAACGAAGACCCGTCAAGGGCTGATCCGCTGATGTCACACTCGTCCTCAATCTTGCTTGTACCGTTTTTACGGTGTCATGCTCATATATCTGGAACGGCATTTCCGGCACGCCGTCGACGATAAATTGTTCGCGGAAAACACCTCTGCTCTCAGCTTCTGCTTGAGTATACACAGGTGCAATGACAGCGCTTTTGTTCAGACCTCGATGTAACAATTCGTCCCGGGTGAATGCCGCCAGGGTTTGTTCTAGCAGCTCATCCGCCTGCGCGCTGTTTCGAGCCAAGACAAAGGGATCCTGATATGCCTCCTCCCTTGCCCAAGATGGATTGCCGATAGCCTGGCGTATATTTTCCCAGTCCCGCCGCGACCGACCTAACAATGCCACATAGCCATCCTTGCAGGGATAAAAGCCCATAGGGAATATGCCGCCATGATCGATGCACAAGTGGCCATTGCGCCGCCAGGTACGCACCATTTCTTCACGCCCACCAGAATTCTGCAAAGAAAAAACCCGCACCACATCCGCCGCCGAAACATCGTAAACGATCTTTTGCTTAGCGCCGTTCCGCCGGCGCCATGCCTCCGCCAAAGCCAAAATCACGCCATACATGCCGCACCATTTCTCTGGCATGTCCGCTGGCAATGGGATGCCGGGCCCGTCCCTATGTCCAATTACAGATGCAGCTCCAGATACGGCACTGGCAAGAATGCCACTGCCTGGAAATCCCACCTGAAAATCCCACAAACGGATCACACAGTCAGCGTTGACCGCTTCATCATTGGCGACGATGGCGATATCCACGGCTGCAGCACAATCGGAGACCTGCCCACCCAAGGTAGCAAGCCAATGCCGTGCATAGCGAACCGATCGGTTCCCCTCGGACAAGCCAATCCGCGCCGCAGTCCTCAGAGGCACCCGCCGTGTCAACTCTGGTCCATTCATGACCGCGCTATCGGTAATGGAACCGGGCCATCCTCGCGCGATGGCAGGGCCGCTACAGCAGTACCTCCGGCGGACAAGGTGTCGACTTGATTGCGCGCCTCAAC